>NZ_JBHEEA010000019.1:0-62802 GCF_041900695.1 Bifidobacterium sp. 2450 | reverse complement strand
GTTGACCCATACGATGCTGATGACCGCGATAGCCGGGCTGCCCGGCAGTATCGCGCCCGACAGGTGCATCTCGTCATTGGCGCTCGAGGTGCCGGAACGGTCGAAGCGGATGCGCTGGGTTAGGGAATCCCACACGTCCTCTAGGGGGTGGAGGACATTGACCAGCGTGTCAATCGATGTGATGGTGATGCCGTCGAGGTTGACGCGGCAGAGTGGCAGGTCGGAGACGATGGCCCCGCCGATGATGCTGCCGGTCTCGATGCCCGGATCCGCGGGCGTGTCCGCGCTGGGCTTGCCCTTGATGGCTTCGAGGGTGACCGTCTCCACGCCGGTGTCTGAGTTCAGCGAGTACCGGGCCACGATGAGATCGCGTCGTTTTTGCCCTTGCGAGCCGGATTGGATGTTCACGTCGGTCGGTGCGGCGATGTAGATCTGCCGGCCCTCGACCACGAGGTCCCATGCGGGGATGGTAATGTTGTTCGCATCCTTCGCCGTCGGTTTTTCCGTCCAATTCCGGGTTTTCAAAATGTATCCGCTTCGGCCGAGCATGGCGGCGTGCATGAGCGCGTCATGCTTCGATTCCACGTGCGGATCGTCGCCGCCGTGCGAGCCGGTTACGAGCAGGTTGGGTGCCATAATCACTTGCCTTCCGCGTTGAGGAGCTTGTTGAGCCAGAGGTCATAATCCTTGTCCTGGTTTTCGGCCAACTGTAGGTACTGCTGGTAGTCGGATTCGCAAAACAGGATCTTCCTCTGGTTGCCGTTGCGGTCGACGCGCGTGACCTCGTGCCAGTCGGGGCTGGCCGTCGCGTTGGGCAACACGTATTCTTTGTTGACACACGAAGGCCGATCACAGGAGTAGAGGGTGATGTTGGGCTGTTTCGGCATGATGCTGCTCCTTTAGTCTTGTTCGTCGGGCCAACTGTATTGGCCGGCTTCGTATTGGATGGTTGGTGTGCCGTCGGCGAGTTTGACGGTGATGCGCACGATGGGACTGTCCACGCTGACACCGGTCAGCGCATCGTAGGCGCGCACATGGTCGTCGATATGCAGGCCAAGATTCTCGGGGATCGTCAAATCGACAGTGCCCTGTTTCCACATGTCCTTGAGCTTGTCCCTGGTCTGGTCGGACAATTCGATGCCTTCGGAGGATGTGAGCTCGTAGGTCTGAGCTATCTCCCGGTCGCCGGTCAGGGTCTGGGTCTGGGAGATGTTGCCGGACGCATCCGCATACCAGTCGCTGCGCGCCCTGTTGCGCAGCTGGCCTTTGCCCAAGCCCGTGAGGTGGTTGACTTGGGTCCAGATGCGTTTCGCCTCGAAACTGATGCGCTGGTCGCTGTCCGCGTCGCCGTACGTGTCAGCGGCGACCGCGCGAATCCGGCAGCGTCCAGCGGCGTAGGTCAGGTCGAGTCTGGCTCCCTGCGCGGCAAGCATCATGCGCAGCCCGTCCCACGCGGTAATGTACCGGCGGAACGAATAGTTGCTGAGGGTGATGCCGCTCGCTTCCGATGGCGCTTCGAACACCGTGGATAGTCCGATCCGGCTGATTATCGTGCGGATGATGCTGTTGGCGTCGCCGGAGACCGTGAGCCGGTCGGTGCCGGGGTCGGGTTGGATGATCTTGCCTGCGAGCAAGCCGTGCCATGTGCGGCCGGTGAGCGTATACAGGGCATGCCCGTCATCCACGGTGATACGCACCGCGTCGACGCGGCCTCCGAACTCGGTGCCTTCCGCCCCGATGTAGCAGCCGTCGGAGAGCAGCAGTCCGGGGGTGGAGTGAGTGAGCTCGAAATCATTCTGCTCGTCACCATACTGCATGTCGAGTGCGGGGGAGACGAGTTCGCCCTGCGGCACGTGAGCGGTGTTGGTCCAGATCAGGTCCATGGCAGTCCCGTCTGCTCCAACCAGTACTCCACGTCGAACCCGAACGATTCGTCCCATGAGAGCTGCTGCAGTCCCGGCGGGAGGGTGGCGAACGCGTATTCGTTGGAGGCCTGGTCGCGATGCGTTTTGTCGAACACGTTGGTGATGTCGCCGTTGGCGGCGACCATCACGGCCGTGCGGGGTGAGCCGGTGCCGTCGATGATGAGGTAGCCGCCGGATGGGACGCTCACGTCGGCTATCACCTTGTTGCCGCCGATGATGATGCTCGGCGTAGAGACCGGCCCGTAAATGGTGAGCCTCATGCGCGAGGGCAGGGCGGATTGGTTGTCGATGCTGCTGACGTTGCGTGTCGGCGCGTAATCGTAGCGATAGTCGTAGGGGTAGTCCTTGCCCCTGTTGTAGCGGGCCGTTGACCGGCTGAAGCTCTGCTTGACCGGTTTGTGCCACACCCCGTCAAGCAACGCGACCGTGAAATCGCCGCGCACGAGCGCGGGTGACGTGTAGTCGGGTGTGTGGCCGACCACGAGGCAGGTCTGCGACCATCCGTCCACTGTAATGACGCCAGGTTTCGCAGCATCGTCGAGGTAGGCGTACATATCCGCGTCGAACAGTTCCTCGGCCTTTTCGAGCGCCGGGATACCGTAGACGAGCCCGGTGACCTTGACGGTCTTCGCGGGCCGCGTGGCCCGCAATGACCGGTAGCCGAGCTCGAACTCCCATGCGCGGGTGCGCAGCTCCGTGATCTGGCCGCACATGATTCCCTCCGGGTCGGCGAGATCAATCACGGTTCCGGCGCGGTTTGACGTGTAGGTGAGCGTGTGCATCATGTGCGCAAAACCTCCTTGGTGAGCCGTTGGAAGTCACGTCTGCTGAGTTGCGGGGCATACGCGCTGATGATGGGGCCGATCTGCTCGCGGAAGGCGCGTATCTCCTCGATGACGCCGCTCACGTCGACCTCCCGGCCGGAGAACGATTCCTTGGGTATCTGCCGGCGGTTCATGGCCGCGTATGTGTCGGCGCCATAATATGCGACGGATTTCACGTTGGACACGAATTCGCCGCTCTTGACTCGCGCGTTCGCCAACGTGATGTTGTCGCCGCCAGTGATGCTCGCCTTGCCTGGCAGGAGGCCCTCGATGACACGGCCGCCAGTGGCGTAGCCGCGCATCGAAACCCCGTAACCGGCGAACAGGCCACCGGTCTTGCTGGTGGGGATGTTGCCGGTCGCGCCCTTCGGACGATAACCGCTGGACGAATACGTGCCGCCGGAATCATCGACATAACTACCATGGATCGTGAAATACTTGTCCGCGATTTGCCGATTGTCTAGGTCTTGGATCACTCCGATGGCCTGATCGTCGTTTGCATAGATGTAGCCGGTTTTCTTATCGATGGTCCAGCCGTTCGCTTCGGCCACCTTGGCCAGCATGCCGCTGTTGTCCCCCTGCAGCAACCCGGTTTTCGGGTCGATGGTGGCACCTGCGGCGATGGCCATCGCATAGTCGAACTGGGTCTTGTCCAGATCGAGTTTGCCGGTTTTCGGGTCGATGGTGGCACCGGTGGCTTCCGCGATCTTCTGCATCAGGTCGGTGTTGTCGCCGCTGATGCGCACGGTCTTGTCATCGATTTTCTCGGCCTTCAACTTCACGTCATCGAGCGCCTTGCTGGCATCATCGGTGATCTTGATTTTCAGATCGATGCCCTTGGCGGCGGTATTGCTCAGCCCCTCGATGCCTTGACGCAGTACATCCGCCTGGTCACGGGCCAACCCGTATCGGTCGGCCTGGGATTCGGCCGCGTCGGCGCTCATGCCGGCGGCGGTCGCGTTGTCGATGTACGCCTGACGTGCCCGTTCGAGGATATCGCCCGCCTGCTGGGTAGCAGCAGCGGCGTCGCCGTGGGCCTGACCTTCCTCGATGATCTTCTGCGCCGTGCTCTGCGCGGTGGACGCAAGCCCCTGCAGAGCGGACTGGCTGTCATACGCTTGGGACTCATAGCCCGCCAGAGCGTTGCCGTTGTCATCGAGCACTCGGCCGTTCTTCGCGATATTCTCGTTAAGGTCGAGGATGCCCTGATTGAATTGGGTGACGGCCTGATCCGCGGACAACTGCACTCCCGGCAGGCTGAGGAAGCCTTTCACCAGATCGTCAATGGCGTCGGAGAGGTCTTCGGCGCTTGTGGTGGCGTTGTCTGCACTGTCGGCGTAGTTGTTGACGCCTTCGGCGGCCGCGTCTCCGCTGGCCTTCGCCTTGGCAACTTCCGTGTTGGTTTTGCTGACCTGTTCCTTGGCTTTGCTGACCTGATTGGAAAGCTTGTCGTAACTGTCCCGAATACTGTCTGTCTCCATGATGGACATGTTGTTTTCGGCGTTTTTCAGCTGTTCGTTGAACAGTTTTTGCGCTTCCTTGGATCCGTTGACGGCCTTTGCGAACGTGCTGTATTCGATGCCGGCTTTGTCGAGTGCTTCTCCAAGAGAGCCTAAGCCGGTGGCGAACTTGTCTCCGAAGTCCCATGTTTTGTCCTCGCCGCTGGCGATTTTCTTAATGAGTGTTTCGACGGCATTCCCGGACTGGTCGATTGCGCTGGAGAATTCTTTGATGTTGGCTTTAGCGTCCTGTGCGGATTGGGCGAAGCCTACCAGCAGCGCGCCTGCGACTGTCAGCGCGATCCCCCATGGTCCGCCCAAGGCGGCGAACAGCCCGCTGCCGATGCTTTTCATGCCGTTCATCGCGGTCTGGCCTCGTGTCAGTCCGTTGGTAAGTGTGCCGGCGTTGGTTGATGTGCCAAGCATGGAGGTGCCAAGTTGGATGATGCCTTCCTTGAGCAGTGGCATGGCGGTGATGCCTCGCTGGAACGGGTCGAGCATCAGGCCGAAGTTCCGTGCCGTCTGCGAGCTGCTGGTGTTCAATGGCCCCATGACGGAGTGCAGGGCGGTGAAACCTCCGACCAGGGCGGTGAGCAGCACGATGGACTGCTGCACTGGCGCTGGCAGCGAGGAAAAACCATCAACCAGCGTGTCGAGTGTCTGCACGAGCGAGCGCAGCGGCCCCTGACCTCCCTCGCCCAAAGAAATCATGAGGGATTCGAACGAGCCACTCAGATTCTCAAGGTCGCCTTTGAGGTTGTTGTTTTTTGCTGCGGCCTGTTCGGCTGCGAATCCGGATTCGCTGACGGCTTTCGTCCAGTCGTCGATGCCTTCCGCGCCCTGCTCGTAGAGCACGTTCGCGGCTCGGATGGCGTCGGTGCCGAAGATCGTGGCCAACGCCTGATTACGCTGCTCCTGGGACAGTCCGCTCAGCTTGTCCTTGAGCACGCCCGCCAAGCCGCTCAGGCCGATGAAGTTACCTTGCGCGTCGTAGGCGTTGATGCCGAGTTCCTTCATGAGGTTCGTGGCCTTCGTGCTCGGGTTGGCGAGGCTGATGAGCATGGTCTTCAGCGATGTGCCGGCATCCGAGCCGATCATGCCGCTGTCGGCGAATGCGGCGAGCGTGCCGGTGGTCTCCTGCATGCTGATGCCGAACGAATGGGACACCATGCCGGCCTGATTCAACGCGAGGCCGAGGTCATGGGCGGAGCCCACGGCCTTGCCTGCGCCGGCTGCCAGCGCGTCGGCCACCTGGGAGGATTGAACACCCGTCAAATTGAACTGCTTGAGGGTGGTGGCCATGAGTTCGGCGGCGTCGCCGACGGCCATGCCGTCGGACGCGGCGAGATTCAACGCGCCGCTCAAACCGCCGGAGAGAATATCCGACGTGCTGAGGCCGGCTTTGCCGAGTTCGTTGATGGCGTCGGCGGATTCGGTGGCCGAGTATATGGTGTCGGCTCCGGCGTCGATGGCAGCCTGACGAAGCTGATTCATCTCGTCGGCGCTGGCTCCGGTGTTGGCCTGCACCGTTGACATGCTGGCGTCGAAATCCGCTGCCATCTTGATGGCAGCCACGCCCAGTGCGGTGGCGGCGACACCGGCCGCCGCTATGCCGGTGGTGATGAGCTTCGATTTGCCTCCGGCGGCTTCCATGGTGGTCGCGGTCTTCTGGCTTTCGCCGGACACCTTGGCCATGCCGGCGGTGAAATTGCTGGTGTCCGCGAGCAGGCGGACGATGATGTTGCGGTTCAGGCCACCGGCCATGGCATATCCTCCTGTCGGATCATCGTGGGTTGATGCCCACGGTCAGTGAGTCAAGTTTCGTGGCGGATTCCGTGGAATGGTCCTTGCGGTATTCTTCGAGTCCGATGCGGCGCATCAGGTCGATCTGGCAGACGCCGACATCGCTCGCGTATTTGGTGGGGGCTAGCTCGTCGTGGCATATGCTGACGGGCATACCGCAGCGCGGGCACAGCGTGCGCTCGTATTCGTCGAGCGCGAGCATCCATTCGCGTTCGGTCGCATCCCATTCGGTTTCCGGCGTGTAGCCTGTGATGCGCTTATGCCCGTCCCTTTCCACTCGATACGACGGTTCCCAGCCGAGCCACCGTTTGTAGCTGATGCCGAGCTTCTGGCAGATTCGCAGTTCCCTTACCGTCTGCGGATTATCCGCGAGGCTGATTCGAGTGCGTCTTTTGGGTCGATGAGCTTCGCATTCAGATCACGGATCGCGTACCAGACCGGGCTAATCTGCCCGTCGGACAGTTCGGTCATGACGTTGGCCAGCTCATCCACCGGGGTTTCCGGCATGGTCTTCCTGACCATGAGTTTGATGGCGTCGGCGCAGATGTCCTCGATGCGCTGCTTCGGCATGCCGTTCTCGGTGACGGTGTTCGCCTCGAGCACCTGACGCCACTGGGAGAGCGGCAGCGCCTCCAAGGTGATGCGGACGGTGTCGTCCTTCACCTCGCCGCGCAGCCTGTCGATCTGTTCGGCGATGCGTTTGGCGGCGGCGTTGCCGCCCTCGGTCACATGCTGCGCCATGGCGCGCTCCAAGTCGGCTCCCAATGCGGCGACCTGTTCGGCCTTCTCCTGATCCAATATGAGGTCGACGTCCACGCGCTTGCGCTTCACTTCCAAAGCCATGATTATTCCTTTCTGCAAATCTGAAAACCTTTCTGCGAGAGAAGAGAGA
This sequence comes from Bifidobacterium sp. 2450, assembly GCF_041900695.1. Classification (NCBI taxonomy): domain Bacteria; kingdom Bacillati; phylum Actinomycetota; class Actinomycetes; order Bifidobacteriales; family Bifidobacteriaceae; genus Bifidobacterium; species Bifidobacterium sp. 2450. The sequence continues at coordinate 55,859 of NZ_JBHEEA010000019.1, read as the reverse complement.
ATGACCGTGCGGGGCCAGAAAGGCTTAGAGCCCCCGCACGGAAGAACTGTCAGGCTGCGGTCAGCACGGCGGTCTCGGACTCCCAGCCGGGAGCCTGGGCGAACAACGGGATCTGGCTGCGGATCATGGTGTTCGCATCCGGGTTGATGACCTTCTTCTCGCCGCACTTCACGCTCACGACGGTGAGCTTCTGACCGGAGGCCAATGGCGCGTCGGTGGCCATGCCGCGACGACGCACGATATAGCCGGAGGCACCCTCGTGCATGAGTGTGACGGCCTCGTTCTGGGCCTCGTGCTCCGTGTTCGTGTTGTCGATGACCTCGAGGCTGATGTCGCCGGCGCTCTTGCGGCCGGGGGCCCCGAAGTCCTGCACGGTGTTCTCGCGCTGGTCGGATACGGTGTCCTGCGACGGGTCGAAGCTCCAGCCGCCGAGCATGACGTAGTTCGAGATGTCGGTGCCGGCTTCCAGCTCGACCATGGTGGGGGCCTTGATGTCCTTGATCATCGGCACCCATAGTGTGGTGATGTTGCCCTCGGCGCTGGTGCCGGGAATCTCTGTACCCAGTTTCATGGTCACGATGTGCTCCTTAAAACAAAAAGCCGTCCCGTATGGGATGGCGTTGAAGACTTTTGGTAAATGATTGGTTGATTATGGTCGACTCCACGTGAAGCGGAACCTCAAGACGCGCACCTGGTAGCGGCGCGCGGTGTCATCGGCGGTCAATCCGGCCGCATACGCGCCGGAATCCTCGTACAGGGTGAGCTGGCCGACCGTGTAGCCCGGCGGCCGGGTGGGGGAGCGGTTCGCCAACGCGGGAATCAGCATGTCGTCACACCAGATGTTCACGCTGTCGACGGTGGTGCTGACGGCGCGAACCTCCAGGAGCGCGGAGTGGGCGGCGAACCGCATCGACTCCGTGGACAGGTGACGGTCGGTGGAGACGCGCGCGATGATCCACGGCGGCATCTCCGACTCCAACGGCTCCTCCTGCCGGTAGACCTTCACGCCGGACGGCATGGAGGGCAGCAGGTCGAGCACCGCATTGGTCAGGTCCATGACGCTCATAATCCGATGGCTCCTATCAGCATGTCGTCGGCCGCGTCGCCCACGTATTCGGCGAGCGTGGGAAGCTCCTGTTCGGCGAACTGGTAGAACCAGTGGGTTCCGCCACCTTTCGCGGTGCCGAAGAACGCGATGTTGGCCAGATCGGAAGCTCCGCCGTCGCGCGGGCTCACGTCCGCGTAGATGGTGGTGCCGGTGCTGCCCAGCTCGTAGCCGATGCCGATACGGCTGATCGCGTGGTTCGATGATGTCTGCAGGTCGGAGATGATGCCTTCCTTGACGTTCTGCGCACCTTTTTTCACCGCCTGCGCGACCTTGGCCGAAGCCATGGCATGCGCGGCGGCGACCCTACGGCCGAACGCGGTCAGCTCCGAAGCGTCGATTGTCACGTCACTCATTGCTGTTGCCCACCTCCTTCACGTTCCACCGGCATGCGGTCGCATGCGACTTCTCGGACTGCATGTTCAACAACCGGAGCTTCCTGCCCCTGAGGTTCGGGTCATTGGCTTCGGTTATCTCGCACACGTCGCCCGGCAACAATCCCGTGGTGCCGTAGGGGAAGTGCATGTACATGCTCCACACGGGGGTGACAGCGCCGAGGGCTTCGACGATGCCGCCCTCCGTGTTCTCGGCGGCCAAGCCGCCGGAGGTCTGCACCTTGCAACGGCCCTCATACACGGTCTTCGCAGCCGGTTCCACCAGTCCCGTTTCGGGGTCGGTGGCCGGTTTGCCCATGCGCGTGACGCGGCATTGGTCGGTCATCAACGATTCGGCGAGCTGTCGGCCTCGATTGAGGATGTGCTGCACGTTCATCGGAACACCCCTATGGCGACGCCACGCAAACCGAACCTGTTGCGGAGAGCACGTTTCGTACCCTCCGGCAGTTCGAGCGCGTCGATGATCTCGGAGTCGCCCTGACGGTAGCCGATCTGCACGTCATCGATTCGCGCGTACGATTCGTCGCGGTGAGCGCCGGGGCCGCCGTTCGACTGCTGGACGAGTCCGGCTGAGACCATGCTGCACACGAGGCGCACGATGTCCGGAGGAACCGGATCGTAGCCGGCGAGCATGGTGACGGCGACGGAACGGGGAACCATGTTCGGCAGGCTCCACAGGCTTTCCCTGTACAGGGCGTTGCCGAGCAGCTTCCAATCCCCGGTCTCCTCACCGTCCACGAGCACGCGGTTCACGGAAATCACGGGGCGCATGGGCAGGTCGAGCCTGCGTGAGGTCTCGCCGGGGATGGTCACCGTGTATTCGCCGCGTGTGATGGGGCAGCCTGCGGCGTCGCGCACCGCGGCGGAAACCGATTCGAGCAGCTTGTCCGCGAGCTTTTCGTCCGCGTATTCGATGCCGTAGGAATCAAGGTCCTTGATCGTTGCCAGCGTGTCCATGAGTCACCCCCCCTATGCGGTTATTCGGCTTCGCCCGCGTAGGGCATGGCCTCATAGCTGCCGGCCATCACTTGCCCACCTTGAAGTGTACGGTGGCCAGCGCTTCGGGGCGCACGACCTTCGCGCCGTACAGGTGCAGGCCCTTGACGATGTCGTCAAAGCCCTTCTCCTTGCGGGTGGCCTCGACCTTGGCGATCTGCTCCGCGAACGTGGTGGCCGCGTTGGTGCCAGCGATGATGACGTTGCCCTCATCGGTCTGAGCCGAGGAAGAGCCGCCCTTGGCTGCGGGAGCGTTGTTGGACTTGAGGATGGTCATGCCCGCGGCCTCGCCGACGACTCCGTTGAGCAGCGTGGAATGAGCGGACTCGGCGCCAGCGACGAAACGGGTGTCCTTGCGTAGCAGGCCATAGAAGTCCGGGTTGACGATGACCCAACGGCCCGCGTCTGGCACGTTCTGCTTATCCAATGCGGTGGCCAGATCCACGATGGTGTCGTACGCCTTGGTGGCGGTGGCGCCGGAAATCGGGTCGAGCGTGCTCTTCGCGCCTGCTGCCATCAGGCCGGCCAGGTACTGGTCGGTCAGGTCGCGCAGCTTGTAGGCTGCGTCCCGGGAATATGCGGCGGTCAGGTTGTTCATGGCCTGGCGCTTCTCCACGTCGTCGATTTCGAACGCGAAGTACTTGCTCTGGTTGATGACGAGTTCGCCGGCGTCCTTGTCGGTGGCCGGTTCGATGGTGATGTCGGTGTGGGCCGTGTAGTCGCCGATGCTGATGTGCGCGATGCCGGTGATGTGCACGGTGTCGCCGTAGTTGGCGATGTCGCCCTCGTAGTCGCGGTTCACGGCGGAACCGTAGACGAGGTTCTTCTGGAGTTCCAGCAGGATGTTGGCGCTCCAGAGTTCGGGAATGAAATTGGTGATGGCCATTTAAGGCCTCCTTCCGTTAGTTGGCTCCGAGCAGGTCCTTCAGTCGCCCGTCCTGTTGGGCTTTGACGATTTCTGCGGGGCTCATGGTTTTCAGGTCGTCTCGGGTGAGCTGACCCTGATGGCGGTCGCCGTCCCGTGTTCCGCTGGGCGGCGTGATGTTCGCACCCGAGGGTGCTTGCTCGGCTTTCCCGAGATAAGGTTTCTGTTCCAGCAGTTCGCCGATGGAGTCGGCGATGGCCTGCGTGTCCACGCTTCCGTCATCCGTGACGGTGAATTTGGACAGGTCGAGGTAGCGCAGGGCGTCGGCCGGGTCGGTGAGCTTGCCGCTGGCTGCGGCGCGGACTTCGGCCTTGAGGATGCGCTGGTTGGCGGCGGCAAGGGCCTCGTCCTTGACGGCCTGCTCCTTACGGGCTGCTTCGTATTCGGCTTCCTTGCCCTGCAGGGCGGCGATCTGCTTTTCGAGTTCGTCTACCTTGTCGGCCTTGGCGTAGGCTTCGTTCAGTTTCTTTTCGAGGTCGCGGTTGACTTTCCGCTGTCCTTCGAACTTCGACTGCCAATCCTCGCCGCCGGTGTTCTCCGGCTTCTTGGACTCGTTGTCGCCTGTCTGCTGGTTCTGGTTTGCGGGATCCATGTTCTTCCTTTCGATTCGCTGGATCATTGCTGGAAAATCTGGCCGCCGGACGTGAGCCATCGGCGGTATTCGCGTTCGCACTGTGCCGCGATTTCGGGGGTGAGGGGCATGCGCCCGTCGTTGGGGTTGCGCCCCTCCAATACGGCCTCGTAGCGGAGCTTCGCGGTCCGCACTCGCTTCTCGGCGGCGGTCAACAGTTCGACGCGCCCCTGCCGGTACGTGTTGTCGTGCAGCCACATGCTTTTGCGGATCTCGGGCACCTTGCCGCGCCAGTCGTTGTCCACGTAGTAGCCGTTGGCCTTCAACGCGGCGATGGTCTTCTCCCGGTCGCCTCCGGTCAGCGAGTAGATGCCGTCGATGGACAGGCGGCGTTTCATCCTCCGGCCGGACTGCTGAGCGTATTGCATGCTGGCCCACCCGTATCGGGTGGTGCCCTCGCTGGTGGTCAACGCCGTATAGCCTTTGCCCACCCTTTGCATGCCGCGTTTCGAGTTGACGACCTGGTAGATGTCCGCACCGTCTCGGATGGCCTGCGCGTAATTCGCTCCGAAGCGCTTGTCCTGCTCCTCACGGGAGAGACTTTTGAAACCCTCCATGGGGTCGCTGATCCACCCCTGTTGCTTGGCCATGCCCTGGCTGCAGGGCACGTGGCGGCCGTGGCAGTGCGGGTGGCGCAGGAACCCCTCGTTGAAGCGGAACCACTTGCCGGCCAACAGCATGCACCTGTCGCAGCAGGTGGCGGACTCGACGCGCACGTAGCCGACCTTGGGCCGGCTGGTGATGTCCAGTGACTCCGCCTGACGGGCGGTGTCCATGACCGCCAGAGAGGTAAGCATGACCAGCAGGTTGCGCCCGTACTCCAACGCCTCCAACGGCGAGCTGCCGGTGCGTATCGCGTGCAGGGCGGCGAACACGGGGGATTGGAAGTAGGATGCGATGTCGAGACCGGACGGTGCCCAGCCCGCGAAGGCGTTCGGGTTGGCCAAAGCATGGGGAGTGACGTACACGCCCTGTTCGGCGAGCATCATGCCGCTCGCGTCGATGGCCGTCTCCGCCGACCTGGTTTGAATCGTGGAGAACAGGGCGAGGAAGTCGCGGCTTATCGACTTCCACGACGCCTGGATGTTATTGGCGTCGACCCTGTTCCATGTTCTGCGTGCGGCCCTGTCCGCCGCCAGCTCCAACGTCGCCAGCCGTTTCTGACTGTAGGCCAGCACCTGCGATTCGACCGCCATCAGCGCCTCCGATCTGCAGGGCACGGTTCAACGATTCGAGTTCGGGGTCGGCCATCTCGTCGGCGCGCATGCGCATGATGCGCTGCACCTCGTCCGAGCTTTGCCCCATCTGCTCCGCGACCCATTGGACCGGGAAGCCGAGCTGCTTGTACTTGAGCATCGCGTCCGCCATCAGGGTTTCGCTGCGATACTGCGGGGTGGCGAACTGCACCTTGGATTCGGCGATGATGTCCGCCTCATCCGCGTCGTTCTCGTAGCGCATGGCGATGCTGCAGATGTCGCGGATGGGGGATTTCAGGAAGCTGATGCGTTCGATGGTCTTGGATACGAGGCCGGCTTCGGCGACCTCGTATCCGGTGGCCGGAACCTCCGCGTTCGTCAGCAGGTAATGGCCGGGGGTGCGTGTTTCGGCGGCGATATGCTCCACCGCTTTTTCGATGACCGGGATGAACACGTTCAGGTTCGAGCTTGACCATTCGCCCAGGTTCACGTTGTCGCCGGTGAACTGGTAGATGCGCTCCAGCACCTGCTTGTCGAGTTCGATGGGCTTCTCGCCGACCTGCTGGCCCTCCTCGTTGTAGACGGGCTCGACGAGCGGGTCTCCGCCGAGGATGACTCGTGCCGGCAGTGAGGCGTAGTCCAACGCGTTCAGCAGGTAGGCCCATACGACGTTGACCGTGTCCTGCATCGATTCGACGTGCGCGATGTCGCTGATCGGCGCATTGTCCAATAGCATCTGGTTGCGGAACTCGCGCAGGGGAATCGTGTCCAGACCAGTGGGCTGAGGGTCATTCATCTTCCAGCCGTACACGTCGGGCGGCACGCGCTGGTCGGTCAGATCGAGCATCTTCTTGCGTTCCATGCTGACCGTCCAGCCGGGCAGCATGAGGGTGCCGTACTCCTTGTCGTCGCCCTGCTGGATGAGGAACCCGGCTGACGGCTGGCCGGTGCGCGCATCGTAGATGACTGCGGCGCTGTCCGGGTGCTCGAACGTGATGCGGGCCCTGCCGTCGACCTGCGTGACCAAGGCGAACGCGCGGCCCGTGGTGGTCATCATCAGCGCGGCTTCCTGCAGTCCGCGTTCAAAGTCGTTGCGATCGAGGCATTTCATGATGCCGGTGCCGAGCCGCACGTCATCATAAGGGACGAAACCCTTGAACTTGATGCGTTCCACTGGGGCCTGCGCCACGGGGAGGCACCAGTTGTCGGAGAAGTCGGAGAACCGGTCGCTCATGTAGCGTTTGAATTCCTTGGACGCAAACTTCAGCTTGCCGCGTTTGCCCAAGACGTAATCGGTGTGGGTGCCGATGCTGGGTCGACGGAACTGGATCTTATCGGCCAGTCGGTTCGCCAATGCGGACAGTTCCTGCTGGCTGTATTCCATCGTCACCTCCTGGTCGATGATCCGGTAAGCATGTAATTGTGTTTGCGAGCGCCCCAGCCGGCGGCTCGCGCGTCGCATGCGGCTTCGTGGGCGAGCACGCTGGTCACGGCGGCGTCTATCTTCCTGTTCTGCTGTGGTTTCGCCAATCCGTAGCGTTCCAAGGTCTTGGCGACCTTTCGCGCGTTCATCATGTGGGTGCGGGTGATAGGGCACCCGTCCTGTGTGATCCTGTGCGTGGTCAGGTCGGCCTCGAAGCGGCGAAGCGCCTCGTAGACGGCTCCGATGCGGGAGCTGCCCGACATGCTCCATGGCATGAATTTCTTCGGCCCGTAGGCGCGATCCCATGCCTCTATCTCCGACTCCCACGACAGTTCGTCGCGGAAGCCGGGATCGCAGTAGGCGCGTTCTATCTTGTAGCGGTCGTTGAGTTCCGCCCATGCTGCGGATACCTCGGCGCGGGGGATGCGCCCGCCCCACTGCTTCGGGTTCCAGATGGTCGCACGCTGGTCTGGCCCGTATCGGGGGGTGAATATCAGCCCGTCGAGGGTCTCCATCTTGATGCATGTCCAGTCGTCGTTCTCCGAACCGTCGAAGCCCGCGCACACGCGCGTGCCTTTTGGCGGGTTCGGCAACCAGAGTTCATGCGCCGGCATAGCAGCTCTCCCACAGTCCGTCTTCGAGCCATGCGCCGCCGCCCTGCACCAGACGGTTCCCGAAGAACCGTTCCGCCTGGGTCGGGTCGGTCTTCATCAGCGCCTTGGCCTCCGATTCGATGGAATTCAGATCGACCCACGGGGAGCCGCGATACACGTATTCGAGCATCTTCAAGCGTTCGGATTTCAGATTGAAGTCCAACGGCCGGCCGTCGCGGTGACGCAATGATTTCGCCAGATCGGGGTTCCGATAGAACACGAACACGTCGTCCTCGGCGTTCTCGAACACCTGCTGCGCGTAACTGTCCTCGCCCGGATCCCACGAGTTCGTCCACGCATGCGTGCGGCCGCCCATACCGGCGGCTCCTCGACGCTGCGTGGTGGCGACCGCTATCATGCCGTTCGATTTCGTGTACAGGCCGGCCTCGTCCTGTTCGGCGTCCGTGATCGGATTGCCCAGACGGGATTTCGCCGAGGCGGTCACCACGTCGATGCGATCCAAGTCCAAGGCGTCGGCCTCGCCCTCGCGCCCCGGCTGCAAAATACGTATGAAGGTGTCCCTCACGCGCATGCGCTCCTTGAGCGGGCCCAGCAGGATCGTCGCCACGAGAGGACGGTAGATGTTACGCACCTGCTCCTCGGAATTCGCCGTCAACTGGATAAGCGGCGACGGATGCCGACGGCCTTTCGGCTCACCCGGATTGTACGGCCACTCCCAGCCGCACAGACAACCGTTGTCAGCGCAACGGTACACGTCGCCTTCTCGCGCCCAGCCATCGAAGATGGTGGGCCCGCAGCCCTCGGCGGCGGTGAAGAACGCCGTGCATGGCCCCTTGCCCCATTTCTGCGGTCCGACGGTCAGCGTCATGCGGTATTCGAATGCCTGGTTGAGCACCATCGGGTTGTCGACGGTGACTTCCTCGGGCGGCACATAGGGAGCGTCCTCGCGGATACGCCAACGGTTCGCCGCCAGCCAGTACTGCCAGTCGGACAGCACCACCGGACGGCCTCGCAACGGGCCGTCCGGCTGTCGGCAATGGCGTTCGATCCATGCGCACACCAGATGCCCCAACGTGGGGAAGTCGATGAGCCATGAATCCTCGTCAGCCATTGCCGCTCATCCGACGCTGGTACACATGCCTCGTCTCGTCCATGGGAGAGCGTTCGGCGGCTGATTCCTGATTCAGCTCCTTGGCCCTGCGGCGCGTGAACTCCGAATCGACTGGCTTCCGCTCGGCCTCGGCCTCGATTTTCCAGCCCAACGCCTGCAATCCGGCCACGCTCATGCCGACGCGGTCGGAGATGCGCAGCAGCACGGTCAACGCCGTGGGTGCCGGCACGCTCTCGCATGCGGTGGAAAGCCGCGCGTACAACGCCAGTTCGTGAATCATCCACTTGAACTGGGGCAGATGCCAGGCGCGTGCCTGAGGCAGCTTCCACAGCCACTTCCACTTCTCCGCCTCAAGTTTGCGGACGCGCTCGTCATCGGCTGGCTCCAAGGGCCATTCCGGCGGCTTCATCCGGCACTCGGTGTTCGGCAGGCTCTGCAATGTGTATCCGAGTCTCCGACTCTTCTCGCTGTTCGGGTCCTTGGCCGGCCCGGAGCGTACTCGTTTGCCTCCACTTGGCATGATGTTCACCTCTCGTCATGGCCTTGCGCCCTAGCGACAGATCGACGAGACAGCCCTCGCGGCGGCCCGCCAGCGATGTTTGAACCCTGCGCACCCGGCAGACAGCTCACCGGCGGTCCAAGCGGGGTGGTCGTCACCCCACCCCCCCCCTGGGGGTGTTGCCGGCTGTTTTTTGTCGGGATGCACAGCGTGTTTGCTTATTGCCTGGTGTTGAAGCCTGCTGGTCTTGTTTTGCCGGTTTTTACATCGTGGCATTGTTTGCATAGGCCTCGTCCGAACTTCGGGTCGTTGGGGTTGAGTCGCATGTCGATGAGTTCGGTTCTTTCGTATGGGTAATGGTCTGCGATTGTGCTTGGATTGCCGCAGAGTCCGTGGTGTTTGCCGCAGCCTCCGCGTCCGGAGTCGCCGGGGCACATGCAGTATGGGTCTCGTGCAAGCACTTGCCTGCGGAATGATTGGTGCCCCTTGGTGCCGTAGGGGTTATGGCCTCGGGTACGGGTGCGGTCCCGTTGGGCTCGGGTGCAGGCGTCGCATTTGCGTGCCGGTGTCTCGATGAGGTTCGGGCATCCGGGGGTCGAGCAGACTCGCCAGCTCATGTGTGCCTCGCAGTCATTGTGTTTGTTGGCGTGTCTTGGTGTCCTCGGCTTGCATATCTATAGTTATTGTGTTACTATAGATATGTCAGCAGAAAGGAGGTACCGATGAATCCAAAGGATTGGTTCGATGTCATCAACGGCATCATCGCCAACGTCCTCGCCGCGATAGCCATAATCATCGCAATTAGACGGAGACCGAAGCACAAGAAGTAAAAAAGGTTCCGGCTAATCCTGCTAGCCGGAACCTCCCCACCAATCCTATCTCATCGGAAACACATCATGAGAACATCACTGATTTTCGGAATCGTGGCCCTGACGTTCGGGGCCATGGCCTTGGGCGGCGCGCTGTCCAACAGCCCGATAGTATCTGGCGGCTTCGGTCTCGCGGCCGGAATCATGGGCCTTGCGGCCGGAATCATCAACGGCAAGGAAGGCAACAATGACGACTGAATACCTCGGCGTCAAACAGGTCGCCGAACGCCTCGGCATCACCAGTGGCGGCCTGCTCAACCTAAAACTCCCTGAGCCCGACGCCACGATAGGACGCACGCGCGGCTGGTTGCCTGAGACCATCGATGGATGGAACGCCCAACGTCCGGGACGTGGTGTCGGCGGGGGACGGCCACGCAAGAACAAAGCATAGATATGCGAAAACCCAGCCACTTGAGCTGGGTTTTTCGACACTTCTGCCACTGCTTATTATGGCAACACTAAGCCATAACTGTCAAATCAGCGGGTCCGATGAGCAGCCGGTACACGTCGCAGTAGGCGTATCCATCCGCGTGACGGAAGATCTTGTCGCGTTGCCCCCACATGGTGATGGTCTTGCGACTGACCTTGATACCCGCGCCGGTGAAAGCCTTGGCGATGTCGGCGGCGGAGCCTCGCTTGGAGTCATCCCAGCACAATGTCTTGAGTCTGCGCAGTTTGACCGTCTGCGCTCGCTGCTCCCTCCCGCACACGGGACACGTGACCCACTGGTCTGCCTGTCCTGCGGTGAGCATGGTCCCGCACAGTTCGCAGGTGCCGATCTCCCTGCGCTGCTCGGGCGGATCCAACGCGAGGTCAACCTTGCGGGCGAGGTTGTTGATTATGTGCATGTAGAGGCAGGCGTCCGCGAAGGTGGCGAGCTTGGGGTGTCCGGCGCATGCGATGAGCGTGGCCTTCAAATCCTCGTTGCGTTTGTCTTTGCGCCAGTCCAGGGCGTCGATACCGTCGAGACAACGCCACAGTTCACGGGCCGTCGCGTCGAGCATGTCAATCAGGTCGAGCACGTCGAGCCTGATTGGAGTCGGGGGAGTGGCCGTCTGGATTCTGACGGGCGAATGCCCTCCCGGGTGCAGTGTCGCGTCCAATGAGTCGTGCAACGGCGTGACATCACGCGCCAAGCGCAGGAGCGTGCCGGCGAAGCGCAGCTCGCACGTCACGCACACTGAATACCCCTCTTCGGTCATCGTCCTACAGTTCTGACAGTCCATGCTGAGCCCCTTCCGGCTGGTCGGCTAGAATAATGCTTGGATCTCATCGCCCTGGCCGACCACGGTTGGGGCTTTCTCATATTTGAGCCGCGAATACGGCATGTTCCAGATGCGTTTGAACTCCTCGACCTCCCGTTTCGTAAGGTTGCTCCCTCCCCATGGCTTGCCCGGCGGGCGCTCCCTTTTCGGCGGCGTGAACGGTTTGACGCTCACCCGAGCCAAGCGGCATGTGTGGCCGGCGAGGTATTGGCCGTCCGGGCTGATGCCCGCGCTCCCGCTCACGCTGCGCAACAACGGGTGGCCGACCGAAGGCAGCCATGTAACGCGCGTCAACGGGCGGCCGAGGATTATCGCCACGGTCAGGTCGTCACCCTCCACAAGCCCGTAATCCCACGACTCCCACACGCTCTCCCGATCCTCGATGACGTACAGACCGCACCCCTCGCAGACAGTGACCACAAGAGGACTCGATTTCGGGACGAACGCGCGAAGCCACGAGGGTTTGCGCTCACTGGCCTTCTGTTCGCCTTTCATCGCATGACGCCCCCCGATTGCGGGTCGATGAGCTGGCAGCTCATGGCGTCGATGTGTTCGCCGGTCTTGGCTTCGATGCAGAGCCGTTTCACGTCCCCGGTGGTTTCGACCTGTTGGATGATGGTCTGTTCCGGCGTCGGGTTCACAGCGGCGGCGGTGAAGCCGATGACGGCCAACGCCATCCCGCCGATGATGATGCTGACGACAATGAAAGCGAGCCCGATGGTGGACTCGATGGACCACTTATCCCGTTTCAACACGAGCCCTCCTTCCCCGTGACGGGTGATGCCCGGCTCAGTCTTCAATCGATTCATGCTTCCTCCTTGAGCGTGGCGACATATGCGATGGCCTTGCGTTCACGCTTCGCATACTTCTCGCATTTGCGTTTGAGACGTTTGAGGCTCATGGCGTACAGGAAGTTTCTGAAGTTGCCGTCTTCGCAGATTTTGGCTTGATAACGGCCGTAGTCGCTTCCCGCGCTGATATGCGCGACCAAATGGTCTGTGAGCTGAATCTCGTTCATGCGTTCTCCTTTCGATATGGGTTTGGCGTGTATTCGGGCGATTCCTCGCCGGGCATGGGATTCATGTTCTTGACGACTTGGATATACCCTTCTTCCCATGCTTTTTCGGCTATCTGCCGGTCATGCTCCTTGAGCCATGCTTGATAGGCGGCTCGGCCTTCCTCGATGGTTGACTGGCCTGTACCGAAGCAACTCAATTCGACGGCGGATTGGACCAAATCGTCATACACTCGTGGTTTCATTCCTCCACCTCGGTTTCCTCGCCGTAATGGCCGTAGAGTTGGTCTGCCGCATCCTTGGTCGTGTAGAGGCATTTCGCGGGAGCGTGTTCGTAGTCGTAGATGGCGGCTGCGATGACCTTTCGAAACTCCTCACGGGTGAATGTCCTCGCCTTATAGCTCATCGTCCGTGCTCCTTTCGGTCTTGGAGTCCCAGAGTCGTTCTCAACTGTTGCAGGCAGCTGATGGCGTACAGGGTCTCGCGGTCCACCGTGCCGGTGGGCACCACGCTCGAAAGCGCCTCGTCCAGTTCCTTCAGTCTGGTCTCAAGATCCTCGGTGCGGGTCCACCGGCTGATTTGGTAGCCGTGGCGGCTGAGGATGTCGCACACCCGTTCGAACGCCTTGGACTGTGCCTGTATACGTCGTGCCTCGGTGGGTTCCTGCAACTGTTCGAGCTGTTGGAGCCGCAACGCCATCTTCGTCCCGAGCGCACGGCCTATGCCTTTCATCGCCTCTCGCTGTGCGACATACTCGGCGGCGGTCTCGTAATGCCCGTACCGGTCCGGCCGTTTGCTGGCGGCGAGCTTTTTCAGCAGCCGGTGTTCGACCTGCCGGGTGTCACCATGACTTGGGTTGGGTTTGCGCCGGTATCTCAACGTGCGTTTGGACGGGTCGTAGTACATGAGGCCAACCGGCTCGGGCACCTCGCTGCGGTCGATCATGCGGGCGGGGCAGACGAGGGTGAGATCGTCCACGTAATTCTTGTAGCACAGGTATTTCGCGTCGCGGAGGAAATCGCCGCGACTCACCTTGACCTCGAATCCGCTGATCCATGTGTCCCCGCGCCAGTTGACCTCCAACGCCACGCCGTCCAGACGCAGCACCGTGTCATTCGGCTCAGTGACCGAAATCTCCGACCAATACCCGTCACCGTCACGCCGGTAACGGGAGGCGAGTGCGCAATTGATGTCCATGGCAGTCACGTCACCGTTCATCGTCTGCCTCCGTGAAATCGTTGAGCGATGGGCTGGTACAGCTCATATCCCTTCTGGGCCCATATCTCCAGTGTTTTGAAGATCACAAGAATCGACAGTGAGTCGAGCCCGTCGTCAACCAGTTTGGGAATGTTGTTGTACTCTGCGTCCAGTTCCGTATGCCCGTTCCGGCCGCTGGTGAACGTGAATCCCAGCATGTCCACGGGCGTTCCGGTTTCCTCCGGCGTGATGGTCAACCGAACCTTGAACTTCCTGCCCAACGGCATCGCCTTGTCACTCATCGTCCGCCTCCTTGATTGCCTGTTGCAGTGCCTGCATGATTTGTTTCGCCTCGTCCACGCTCAGATAAGCGCTTGCAGATTGGCCAACGGTCTTGTGCTCCGGGCGGGAGTCGTCCCGGTCGAGGTGAAACGTCACCAAGCTGGAAGAGCCACGCCGATGATTGGCGATCTCTACCCGATAAACCATGTATTCGTCATCGTCAATCGGGATAGTGAGCCTCGTGCCGGCATAGTGGATGCTGCCAAAGGTCAAGTCGAACGATTCCGTCTCAACGCTCAAGGTCCATCTCCTTTTGTCCGGGATTGTGCAGATCGAAATGCTTGCAGCCGGTACGGTTCACTCCGTCAGCCGTTACCACGGCCCACAATGCGGCCGACAAGCCCGCGATATACCCGTCATTCCAAGCGCCCTGAATGCCATACTTAGCGCGCATCACAATGCGGTCGTGAATGGTCTTCTGCACGTCAAACGGTTCACTCATCGTCTGCCTCCAGACTCTCGTAAATCAGCTTGAATCGCTTGTCCCCGCATTTGGGGCATGGGCTAATCCTGTGGAACCTCACCAGACTCACCTCCCTCAAGAGGCGCGTCCAAATCCACCTGTTCGATACGCGCACGCTCCTGTAAGATGTTCGCGTATGTCCCCATCGCGTACAATTGGCTTTCAAGGAGCTGGAAAGAACACGCGGGCGTGAAGTCCAACGTGCCCTCCGCGTAGCCCTCAAGCATGTGCGCCAGCTTGCTGATGCGCTCCTGCAATTCTCGATGTTCGCGGATCATCCGCTGCTTGTAATCACTCATTGGTTGTCTTCTTCGGTTTGGTTTTGTAGTCTCGGACGATGCACACGCACCAGCCGAACAATGGAATATATTTGAATCTGCCTCCGTCGCGTATGAGCGCTTCGGTGAACCGTTTCGAGATCGGCTCAATGCTCAATCCCTCCCACTTGCCACCGGGATTGACCTCGATCGCGTTGAGATACCGTGTTCGTATCAGCCTGTAGTGGACTTTCTTCATGGCCCAGTTGACCAGCGCGTGACACAATTGGGAAAACAGCCAGACAACGTAGAGAACGACAATGAGAATGAAGGGCGTAAGCACGCCAAGCACGTAGTAGCTCATTCTTCCGTTGCCTCCATCGGGTAATTGAGGTCCTCAAGCGAGTACGCGGGATAGGTTCGCTTCACGCGCCCGAACGGTTTCTGCGTCTCCGGGCCTATGAACGGTGGCTCATATTCCCACCATTCGCTGCCGTCGTATTCTTCGCGGCGCAGGAAACCGCCATCGGTGAACACGACGACCAGATCGGCGGCTATCTCCTGACCGCCGTATCCGTCGTCGTAATTGATGTCGAGCACCTTTTCGGCCTGACTCCACGGAATTCCCAGCTTCTCGTCGCGGGAGCCTACGAATCGAACGTCATCGGTCGAATGCTCGCTTCGTGAGATCGCACCCTTGGTTTCATCTAAAAGATTCATTCTTCCGTTGCCTTTCTCCTCGCCGCGTTAAAAGCGTCTCTGATGATGGTTTCCAAAAGCCTGCCGGGAAGAATGATGGACTTCCCTACGTAATCTACGGCGGCTTTGATTTCCTCGTTCGTGACCCGTCTGGAAGCGCCCTGCTCATAGGCTTCGCGCAGATCCTCGTTGTCGTAGAGCCGTGGCAGAAGATCGGACTGGTCGGGACACGCGGAACTCTTGTAGATGTAGATGCTGTCCGCCTCACGGCTGATGATACTCACCATTTCACCTCCCAGTCGGTGATGTACTCTGTGCTGACTACGACCTTCATGCCTCCACCGCCTTGTATCCGCATTCGGTCAGAGACTGCTCGTTGACAATCACCGCAGAGCCTGTGTCGTATGGGTCGTCCGCGACGAACAGTCCTGCTCCCGGTAGCACGTCTACACCTAGATATATGCCAGACCGGGAGGTAGCAAGGCACGCCACCTCGTCTATGATGGTTAATTCAGCATTCTGGTTGTTTCGGTATGTTTGGCCCACCTCGATGCTCATGCCTCCACCGCCTTGGCCGGGCGGAACGGAGTGAACGTGTACAATCGCGAGAGGGCAGAGGATTCAGTCGTCCACGCGCCTTCCTCGTCGCAGAGAACACAGCCCACACCGCCGCAGAACATCCATAGGGCACCGTACTTGTCGAGCCAGAGTCCGTCATGGTCGGGCAGCTTCGGTTTCGGCCGCAACGCATAGGCAAAGTAATCACGGTGGGGCAAGCAAGCCCCACCGGAAACCTTTACCCTCAAGGGGTAGTCCGCGAACTCAGCAAGTCCCACGACGGGGTATCGGTTGCCGTCTGTTCCCACGTACACGTCGCCCACGCGCACGGCGTTGATGTCATCGATACGCTCACACTCGGGGTCATCCACCAGTTCGATGGACTTGATAGGGGTAGCCGGTTCTACGAGGCCATCATGACCTGAGCCGAAAACCCGGAAAAAAGAGTATGAGCCGAGATGGATGCATCTATCGTCGTTGAGGATGCCTTCCGCTACGGCCCCGGTCTCAAACGTGACCTTGACATGCAATCCGGCCAGCTCCTCGCCTGTCTTGCCTTCCCAGAATGGTTTCTCACTGCTCATTGTTTTTCTCCTTCTTTTCGTTCGCTTCCACCGCCTTGGCCGGACGGAACGGGGCGTATTGACCCAGTTGGGAGACTGAGAAAATCTCCCGCTGTACTCCCCATCCGTCAGCGTCGTCGTAGACAGGAATCGCTTGATGATCGTAAACCTGCCAGATCGCATCATCCTTGTCCAGCCACAATCCGTCATGGTCGGGCAGCTTCGGGGTTGGACGCAAAGCGTAGCCGAAGTAGGAACGGTGTGGGTAGAAGGTCGTGTTGATGACTGTTACCGTCAGGGGATTGAGATTGGACGTAGTGCGTCGCAAGACGGTGTACCGGTTGCCGTCCGTGCCGACGTACACGTCTCCTTCGCGCACGTCCTCGATGTTGTCGATACGCTCATACTTGGGGTCATCCACCAGTTCGATGGACTTGATGCGGATGTTCGGGACGAACAGTTCATCGCCCATTCCTAGGGTGAGAGAGAGAACGTTCGCAATATCGCCGTTTTTGTCAGTCACGCCGGTTACTACGGTGCCGCTATTAAATGTGACCTTGACGTGTAGTCCGGCCATTTCATTGCAGGTCTTACCATTCCAGAATGGTTTCTCACTCATGATTGTTCTCCTTCTTTTCGTTGTTTTCGATTGCGTCCAGCAGATCGCATTCGGCGAGCATGAGATGCGCCTGGGCGCGGGTCATTGATTTCAATGCCTGCGGGCCGTTGGCGGCCATCCAGCCGAGAGCATTCACTTTCTCTTCGAGCAGATGGGTCTGCGTCGCGAGGTCGCGCAATCGTTCGTCAAGCAGTGCGGTCATCGGTTTCCTCCGTTTCGTCGTTGAGCGCCGTTTCGATTCGTATGCACAGGTCGATGGCGGCCTGCCAGCCGTGTTGGTATCCGATGACGAACGCCTCGGCCGGACTATCGTTGTCCAAGCCCGATGAGGCCAGCGCGTCGAGGGCCTGTTGGGTTAGGTCAATCGGCTCGGACATGGCTCGTCTCCGTCGTGCAGCAGTTCGCGTCGAGCCAGTCGGCGATGGCGCGGAAGTCCTTGGCCCATTGGATGCGCGTCTCCCGTTCCCGCTCGTCTTTGGGAATCGGCTTCGGAATGTCGAAATCAAGCAGTGAGTATTCGGGCTTCTTCAGGTAGTGGCAACGAGCATGCTTGCCGTTGGCGGCCGAGGCGACTCGCTTGTAGTTGATGAGCTGGAGGATGTGCAGCATCTCCAATGCCTTGGCTGGGTCGAAGTTCGGCGTCTCTGGGTCTGCGTCGAACCGCTTCCGCAACTCTGGTACGGAGCCTTCTCCGTTGCCTAGCTCCCATGCTGTCGCTTCGATCTGTTCTCTGAATGTGAGTGCCATTTTGGTCTCCTTGGGTTTTGAGGGAATATCTAGTGTTGTTGAGGGGTGTTTTTGGGCTTTTCCGAGGGGCGAGCCTTAGCTTTTCCCACACCCGACCACACACGTAGTGTGGTCGGGGAGTGTGGGGAAGAGCTAGTCTCGGTGGCTCTGTTTTTCTGGGAAGAGCTGGGAAACGTTCGGGAAAAACGGAAAATCTAGATGTCGAGGTGGTTTCCATCGTCCAATTCGCTCACCTCCTCCCTGCTCATACGGTCCACGAAAGAATCCGATTTGGGGTCGTCTATCTGCCGGTAGGGGCGTACCGACCGGTAGCATGCGCGGTTGTGCCTGCTGGCGCGGTTCGTCACATACCCCTCCTCCAGCAGCAGTCTGATGGCTTTCGACATAATCGCGGTCTTGGCGCCGGAGCCATCCGATTTCAAGGCGTCGAACAGTTCCGATTGGCTTGGTTCCTCTATGGCGTTCTCGACGAGCTGGCTGATTTTCTCCATGAGTCCGGTGGGTCGGAAGTCGTCGCGTTTCGTCTGACGGTCCTCGCTGGGCATCATGTTGGGGCGTGTGATGGTGACGTGCATGAGTTTCGGGTCCGTGCTGTTGATTTCGATGCGTGCTGCTTCGCGCAGGTGGCTGCCGTTGCTGCTCCAGTTGACGGCGCAATGCTCCTCGATCTCGCTGATACGGTCCTTGCCGCTTTTGATGACGATGGTGCCGCGCACGCCTTTGCCGACGGGTTTGGTCATGTCCACCGAGTAGCTGATGCCGTCGATGAGGGCGAGTTTCTGCATCGAGCCGCCGGCGTAGCGGCCCCGGTTGTCCTTGCTTTTAACGACGTGGTCGATGAGTACGACTGCTGGCCCGCAGGCCGAGATGAGTCGGGGCATGGTGTTGTACCAGGCGGCGATGTCGTCACCCGAGTTGCTGTCGAGGCCCGCGTAGGCGAGGCAGCTGGTGACGCCGTCGATGATGGCGAGCGTGGCGGTGTCCGCGTACTGGAGGGTTTCGCGCCAGCCGTCGAGGCTGGTGGGGCTGCTCGGCTTGGCCGATGGGCGCACGTAGTGGAGATGCGTCACGATGGCTTCGCCGGTCACGCCGAGCAGCAGGAGACGTTTGACGACGTTGCGCGCCGAATCCTCATAATCGATGTAGATCACGTCATGTCCTTGCTTGAGTTCCTGTGCGGTGGCGATCTGGGCTATCATGCTTTTGCCGCAGCCGGGTTCGCCGTGCAAATCGTTGACCGCGCCCCTATAGAAGAGTCCTTGCCCGTCCTCGCGTTGGAACACGGTGGGCGTTGGCGGTAGTTCGATGCCGGAAGCGAGCTGGGTGAGGTCTTCGAACTGCCAGTTGGAGGAGGCGTTTTTACTTGCCTCGCGACTTTCCATTGAACCGTTTTGAACCGATGCGACGGGTGTTGAACCGGCTTGAACCGGCATTGTTCCAGTGTTTTGAACTGCTTCCGGGTAACTTTCCTCCATTTGACTCGCAGCCGCGTTTTGGGTGAGTTCGTTGAACTCGCCGGGCGTCATGCGTTCGATTTTCGACTGCTCGCACGGATCCGCATGCGATTGCACGCCGTTGACCTTCTCCATCGCGCCACTGAGAATGCTGGCCCATTCGCGTGCCGCCTCGCGCTCCTTGCCCTGACGGTCGGGCGCTATCTCGGCGATGAAGCGTGGTTTCAATTGGCTGATGGCGTCGAGCGCGCCGCGATGGCCCTCCTGCGCGAAGTTCACCAAGGCCCAGACTGCCTGCAGCGTGGTGTCATGCCTTGAGCCTTTGGAAGCGGGGTTGGCGAGCGTCTTGTTGAGGAACGTGTTGACGGCCTTGCACATGCGGTCGTCGTATCCCCTCGGATTCGACGGGGTTAAAGTGTTCGAATTCGAACACTTTAATTCCTTCGGGTTCGACGTGTTGTCGGGCTTGCGCAGGTAGTCCACCCACTTCCACGGCAATGTTGCCAAATCCGAGATGCGGGGGAGCTTGCTGGTGGTCGAGCCATTGGGCGTGTACCAGCAGTACATTTCGCCGCTCGGGTGGATCGACGGCCAGACCACGGAATACCGGTGGCCGGGTTGCAGGATGTCCACACCTTCGATGGCTCCGCCCTTCCACGCCAATCCCTCGGGCACCTTGTAGAACAGGTGGCGTGCCGGACTGTCGATGCCGTGCGCCGTGCTGCTCCACGTGGCCGGCAACGCGCCCAGCTCCTGCGAGAGCTCGCTGATGCCTTTCGCCCCGTCCGCCTTGACCTGATGGCCTTGTGCGGCGTCGATGTCCAGCACCAATACGCCTTCGGGGATGACGATTCCCGTGTTCGCGTCCGGGGCCGCCTGCGACCAGAACCGTACTTGTTCGTCGGTGACGGGTTTGCGGCTGCGTCCCGTGAACCCGCTGGGTGGCGGGGTCTTGCGGCCTTCGGGCAGGGGGATGACCTGCATCCAGCCGGCCGCACGGTACAGGGGTGCGGCTGCCGCGTATCCGTAGATGTCGGTCATCCTTGAAACTCCTTTGACGTGATGTGAATATGTGTGGTGCCGTGCACGCCTTTGCATTCGTGCGGGCCGCTTGGATACGGCTACGGCGGTCGGGACTGGTATCAGTCCTTGTCGGAGTTCTTGCTCTTGTGCCAGCCCAGGAGCACGAGCCTCACGCTCATGAGCTGGAGGCTTTCCGAGTCGACGTCACGGAATCCGACCTGAGCGGAGGCGAGGGAATCCATGTCCTGCATCAGTTCGATCCACTGGTTCTGCAGGTGTTTCAGCAGGTCGTCCACTAGAACTCACCTGTTTCTGGCATTTGTTCGGAGCCGCCGTGGTATTGGGGTTGCGCCTGGTCGGTGACGGCGGTGACCGCTTCGACCGGCACACCCAACAGGGCGGCGATCTCCTGCGGGCTCTTACCCAGGGCCCGCAGCTGGTTGACCTTCATCGGATCGGCCTTCGGCTGCTGTGGTTGGCCGAACTGTACCGGCTGAGCGGATTGCTGCGCCTGCGTCGGCGGGTTCCATGGGTCGACCGGAGCTGGCGCATATCCCTGATTCGGGGCCTGCATGGGCTGCTGTGGCGCGTACTGCTGCGGGGGCCGCTGGGGCTGCTGCATGCCGGACTGCTGGGGCTGGTTCATGGCGAGATCGGCCGGCGACTGGTGTTCGATCACGTACTCGAACAGTTTCGGCGCGTTCATGCCGGGCTTCGCCTCGCCGAAACCGGTGAACGTGGCCGTGAAACGGTCGCCAGGCCGCACTTCTGCGGCCTTCCTCAGCCCGGCGTTGTGCAACGCCTGAAGCCATGCGCGCCGCTGGAGGCCGAAGCCCTTGATGTGCACGGTGCGCCGGCCGTCATCGTCCTCCACCATCGGATCGGTGACGCCGGTGTTGATGGTGACGAGCACCTGCATCTGCGGCTGTCCGTCATCGAAGAACTTCGGCTGGCGGGACTTGAAATCGCGG
This sequence comes from Bifidobacterium sp. 2450, assembly GCF_041900695.1. Lineage (NCBI taxonomy): Bacteria > Bacillati > Actinomycetota > Actinomycetes > Bifidobacteriales > Bifidobacteriaceae > Bifidobacterium > Bifidobacterium sp. 2450. Next base: position 34,922 of record NZ_JBHEEA010000019.1, on the reverse strand, counting down.
ATCTGGTTGGCGGTCACGTTCTCGATGATTCCGCTGATCGATGTGCCGGGCTGTTCGAACTTCGCGCCCTTGCTGCTCTGCGATTCGATGCTGGCAAGCATCTGCTCCGGGGTCATGGACACGGCCGGGCGTGCCGGCGGCTGACCATACCCCTGCTGATACCCCTGTTGGGGGTAACCCTGCTGAGGGTAGCTGCCGTACTGTTGTGGATTTCCGAACATGATTGTTTTCCTTTCGTTATTCGGCGAACTGGTATTCGGATTCGATTAGGGGGATGAGTTGAAGCCACTTGTCGGGCACGTCCGGCCATGGCTTAGCGTCGAACTCGGGGAGCGCGCTCATGTCGGGCCAGACCCGGCCCTTGCAGGAGAAGCACTTGTCGGGTCCGGCCGCCGGCAACTGTTTGATCCAGCTGTCGCGCACGTCGGGGCCTTCCGCCTGCTCCACGCAGTCCATGAGGTTGACGAGCAGTTGGGCGCGGCTCAACGCCCACTTGCCGGGCTCCGGGTCGAACCTCGTCTCCCAGGGCAATGCGTCGCCGAGACTGGTCTTGTTGCGGGGCAGGAAGTAGATGCAGTTGCGTTCCACCCGTTCGCCCTCGTTCTGCAGGCCCATGCCGTAGAGCGAGGCCTGCACCCGGTACTGCTGCGAGGGGCCGTGGGCTTTGACCTTGGTGACGGTCGTGTTGCCGACTATCTTCCAGTCGATGGTGCTGCGGGTCTTGCGGTCCCACAGGTCGATGCTGCCGGTCACGTCGTAGCCGCCATGCAAACCCTGCAACCGGCCTACGGTGACCCGGTATTCGCTGCGCCACCGTTCCACGAGTTCGGTCACGTTGTCCTCGCCCGTATAGGGGAATTGGAACGCCGGCTCCCCGTTCAGTTCGCGGAACATGGTTTCGAAATGCGCGTGCACGCATGTGCCGATGAACGGCAGCCAGCCCGGGGAGCGTCGCTCCGGCCAGCCCGCCAGTTTGGCGGCGAGGCAGTGCACGCAGTCCGTGCCCAGTTCGCTGGGGCCTATCTCACGCTGCAGTTCGCGTGGCGCGTTCTGGATGTCGTTCTCGATGAGCTGGCGAATCTCCGGCCACAACCGGGGTTCCTCCACCGTATCCACCTTGGTTTTCGGAGTTGCGGGCGGCTTGTCCATAAGGGGCGCCGTTTCGTCCATGGGCGGTATGTCCACGGGTATCGCATCACCCTGCTGTTGGGCTTGTGCGACGGCGAGAATGGCCTCATTCATGCTCACGGGTTTTCACCTCCTTCAAAAAATCGTTGATCTGTTTCCTGATGTCCGCGAGTGCGGTCTGGCTGAGCCGGGTGATGGCCACCGCCTCGTCCGAGTTGTCGAAGCGCAGCGTGTAGGTGCGGTTGCCGTCCTTCGAGATGGTTACCGGTACGCTGCCGAAGGTCATCGAATGCACGGGAAAATCGGCCTTGCCCTGCGCCTCCAATTCGCGCGTCGCCTTGTGGATGCGTCTGGCGACGGTGAGGCCCAACTCGTCGAGCCGCTCGGAACGTATGACGTACAGGTCGTTGGTCAGCTCGTTGCCGTTCTCATCGTGCAGGTCGTAGTCGGCGATGGCGCTTTCCACGATCTGGGCGATGCCCAGGCTGGACAGTTCCGCGCTCATGAGACCACCACCGTCGGCTTGCCGCTCATCGCGTAATCGGCCACCGCGTCCGCCGACAGCAGCCTCTCCAACTGGCTGAGCGGGCGCGGCCGCAACTGGTAGGCTCCGGGATACTTGGTGGCCGGATAGGCTTTTTCGAACGTGCCGGCGTTGATGCGGCGCGCGCCCGGCTTCACCTGCACTTTCAGGTTTCCGGCCTGGTAGGTGCCGGCCGGATGCGAGTCGAGGATACGGGCCTTCAATTCGTCGACCTCCTCCTGACGGGACGCGATTTCGGCCTGCAGTTCCACGATGCGAGCCGCCTGCGCGGCGAACAATCCTTGGCGCAGCTCCTCGTCCGGGTTCGCGGCCTCCGTGGTTTCGATGGTTGACGTGTCATTCGCAGTCATTTTGACGTGCCTTTCACGATGATCTGGGCGTGGGTGGGATACCATGCCGTCTGATGTTTGGTTTGGTTCGTGTGCCGGTTGCAGCAGGTGACCGCCTCGTCCAGTCCGGTGGGCTTGCCGAGTGGCCCGCATGTCCTGCAACGCGGCATCCAAAGACGCCGGTCAGGCATCCTGCGAGTCCTCGGAGGTGAGGCGCAGTCCGGCGATGACATCCGCCGAAGCGTCCGGGTTGCGCAGCAGCTTCGATATGGCCGCACCCTCCTTGACGGTCAGTTGGGCGATGGCGATGGCCGAACTGACCGCCGTATACTGCTCGTGGGTGAGCATGATCTTGTCGGACAGCAACAATTTGGTCGCCTTGTCGATGAACGTGCTGGCCGCGTTCGTGATGCCGTTCGCCGTCGGCACCAAAGCCGCCAGTTCGAAACTCAGATCCTCGTCCGACACCAGCGCCTGCTGCACCATACGCGGCTCGTTGATAGGCTTGCTCATGATTAGTCTCCTTGCTTGTTCGGCTCCCATTCCGGGAGCGGCTTGATACGGATATAGAGATGCGGCTCGTACTCATGCCCGCAGCACGTGTACGGATCGCCGCTCTTGCGTTTCCGGTATTTGCCTTTGGCCCCGTACACCCATAGGTCGGGCATGCGCTTGGTGGCATGGGATTCGACGACCTGCGCGTCATCCACGTAGGCGACGCCGTTCAGGGAGTCCAAAACCAGCTTCAATAGGTTGTCGAGATCCGGGCGGCCGCGATGGCTCATCCAGAATTCGGCCTCCAACCTGACCGGGCACTGGTATGGTTTCGCCTGCGGGTATTTCAATCGGAATTCGGTGAACAACCGTTCCTCGGCGCGGACGGTGCGTTTCGGGGTGATGGCGTGCCCGTTGTAGACGCGGGGACGGCCTTTCGGCACCGGGTCGCCCGGCAGGCAGATCGTGAACTCACTTGGCTGTTCCATCGTCACCCCACTTCAACAGGATTCCCACGGACAGGAGCGGCAGGATGACCGCCAATGCGAGCGAGCCGGTTATCATCCACTGCGGCGTACCCACCGGGCTGGGGATGCGGCTGTGCGTGCCGGCGAAACCGACCAGCCAACCCTCGCAGAACGTGAGAGCCAGCAGTACGGCCGATTTCTGCCCGTCCGTGAACCGTGGCTTGGGACGACGCATGCGTTTCCTTCTGCGCAATGCCTCGATGCTCATTTCACGGCCCTCGATTTCGACTTCTCCATGGTCACGATGCCGGCCAGATCCACCACGTCGGATTCGACCTGCAACACCTTGCGCATGATCTTCAGGTCGCCCTGCATGTAGGCGTCATAGCCGATCTGATGCGCCACGTCGAACAGGTCGCCCAGCATGTCCGCATACCGCTGCCACTTGTCCGCCTCGGACTGGGGTTCGGGCTTGCGGGTCTCCCCGTCCAAATCCTTCTCCAATTCGACCTCCGTATCGTTCAGGAGCTGCTCCATGAGCTCCTTCAGCGACATGTCCTCCGGAACCTCGACGCCGATGGCGTGGATGCCGCTAACCTTGTTGTTTGACATCACTGATTTCCTTTCTGAATTTGGTTGGTGATGTTGGTGCCGGCGCAGAACCTTGGACAGTGCAACGCCGACACCCTTTTCTTTTCTCCCGGTTTCGAGACCGGGAAATTCTTATTTGTCCGCCCCGTACAGGTATTCGGCCCGTGTGCGCTGGTTGGCGCTGTCGTAGCGTGCGACCTCCTCGGGCCGCCAGCCGCGCACACGCCCGGAAGGCCCCAATACGGGCGTCGGAGCCTCGCCCTTCCACACGCGCTGGTACATCGTGCGCCGGCTGACCCCGTAATGCTCGGCCAACGCCTCATAGGTGAGCAGTCCCTGCATCATCACGCACCCGCCTCCAAGTCAAGGGGAAGGGGGTAGCGATTCGCGACACCCTTGCAATGCTTTGCGATTGCGTCACGGGTGTTGCTGTATCCGAGTGCGGTGGCGACGTGCTTCGCGCAGAACAGCACCGTCCCGTTCTCCGCGGTCACCGTGGCGACCGGGTTGCCCCGAAACTTGAAGGGCTGTACATTGGATTCAGTCATTTTGGACCTTCTTTCAATCTGACATTCGCCGCCGCTGCAATCGGCGGCATTTTTTTGTGGCTAGAATCTGAGCCATGTGGAAATGGCTGGCGGACAACTGGATGGGATTGACGGCACTGCTGCTGTCCTTCGACGCGGAACGACGCCTGTACCTCTCGACCGATTGGGGAGTGGAGAAGACGGATGGGGACGGGTGGATACTGCGCAACAACGGGTGGCTCACCGAACGAGACATTCGGGTGACGCCGACGGGCGGCGCTATCGTCGAATACCGTGGAGCCTCCAAGCTCAAGCGCCATGAGTCCGGCACCGTCATCGTCGCGATGGTCGAGACCTCGAAATCGAGAGACATCCGCGTATCCTCGCGAAGAATCCTGTTCCGGCATTCCCGGATCCTGTCCCTATAGACCCCGGCCCGACATCCACGGGCTCGAGCCCACGAAGGCAGAAGCCGACGTCTTCCTTGTCGCAGACGACGAGTCCCGTGTATTCGACCCAGCATTTGCCGTCATCGAACACGCGAACCGTCATCGGGTGGCCGTCCAACCATCTGACACGATCCATGTCGATGCCGAGAATGCGAATCAGCGCACGGGCCCTCTCACGTTCCGGGCCACCAAGCCGGTAAACCCCGACCATCACGCCACCGCCTCCTGCTGCACGCCCAGTACGAACTGGTCGTTGAGGAAGTCGCCGGGCTGATAGCCGGTGAGCTTGGCGAAAGTCTCGATGTCCGTGAGGGACAGGTCTACCTTGCCGTTGATTCTGCGTGAGACCACGTCCACCGACTGGCTGGTTTGTTTCGCGTAGTCCGCGACGCTGATTTTCCGTGCGGCCATCACTGCTCTGATTCGAGCCGCCGCTTGTTCGCTGAGCTTTGTCACGGTTGCCTCCTTTTGTATTCCGTGTTTGAGCGATGGCTACAGTATGCACGTTATAACGTGCAGTATCAAACGTCGGCGTGTCGTATTTACGTGCAATATCTCTGTCTTACGTTTTACGACATGCACTCAATTGCGTATTAGCGTAAATACGCGCTATAGTAGGACATATGGGACATGGAAAGATTGGTGTCAGCGATTTCGCACTGACGGTAAGCGCCGCCATCAGAGCGCAAATGGGAATACGCCGCATCTCCAACAGGGAAATCGCGAAACTCATCGACCGAGGCGCGACCTACGTCAACTCCAGAATCAAAGACGAGAACGAATGGGCCCTCGGCGACATCGAAAAACTCTGCGAACTCTGGAACATGACACCATGCGAACTCATCGAATCCGTCAACGACGAGCAGTCTCGTGTGGCTGAAACTCTCAATAAGCTCAAGCGCGGCGATCTCGACATCGCCGCCTACGAGGACGACCACAAGTTTGATGGCGACGGAGATGACCCCGCATGACGAATCCGCTCCCGATATCACCGCGCATGAGCTACGGGCAAATGCGCCACGTTTTAAGCACGGCGGAGCCCGACCTGCATGTTCGCAGCGCCCAACTGCCCGGCAAATTGGACGGCCTCTATTGCCTGTCCACAAACACCGTGCTTATCGATTGGCGGATTACCTACACGCGCAAACGCTGCGCCCTGGTGCACGAGCTCGTGCATTGGCGGCATGGCGACGACGCCACACACGGCTGCATCGGCGGCAGGAACGAGCGACGCTGCCGACGCGAGACCGCCATGCTGCTCATCAACCCGGCCGAATACGCATTGGCGGAACGCATGTACGACGGAGAACCACACCAGATGGCCGCCGAGCTCAATGTCACCATCCAAATCATCCAGGATTATCGACAGTGGCTACATGACAACGTGACTGTATAGGAAGAGGATGAAATGAAGAAAATGATTACACTTCTATGTTGTATGGCTATGGTTGTGTCCTTGGCCTCTTGCGGGGAACCCGCGCCATTGACTGAAGGACATGCCCTTACCGCATGTAAACGTCAAGCGAAAATCGAAGCGCCCAAAGGTTTTTACTACAAGCTCAGCAATGTGGATATAACCGATAATGATGATGGAACTATTCGCGTTATCTTCAACGATGCAACAGTTAATCAGTCTGTAGTCCAGACGGTCGTATGTGACGTTGGAGGAACAAATGACCGGCCGTCGATACTGACATTTGGAGATATTCGCGGATTGAACAACGAGTCAGACAAGCAGGACACGAGTGAGCAACTAAAACAGCAGTCCGGAGAGAAATCTGGAGAGACGGCTTTTCTTTCTGCAACTGTAAAGATTATCGATGGTGATATTCAGATAAACACGAGCGGCAAAGTTGAATATAGTCCGCTGATTACCGTTTATTCCGTTACTGGCGATGAAGCCTCGTTCCTCCCGCTCGGGAATGATGCTAATACCATCGTGAAAGCAGACGGAAGCAAAACATCGATTTCTTCTTCCGACTACACATGGAAGTATGGCCAAAAAGGTGATGCAACATTCAGTATCAGCCTTAACCCTGCCGAATATATGGGGATAAGTGACCCTATCGACAGAGTGGAGTTGGCCGCATATATGAGGTCAGCAAAACGCACAATAGGCAAAAACATCGTATTGAATTTCGATTAGAAAGAATTGCCCTATCGGTCTTGCACACCGATAGGGCGGTTGAAGATCCAGCTAGTTCAAGAAAGGAGGACGCTTCGCCTACCTATCCTAATCGATAGGCAAGGCGAAGCACACCCGAAAATGGCAAACGTCGTTAAATACAGGACCGCCAAGGGCGAAACCCGCTACCGTGTGAGGTACCGCAAGCCGGACGGCACGCAGACCGACAAACGAGGCTTCAAGCGCAAAATCGACGCCGAGAACTGGGCCGCCGAGCGCGTCACCATCGCCAAGGCAACCAACAGCTACATAGACCCGCAGGGCGGAAGAGTCAAGGTCGAAGCCCTATGGCCGGCGTGGATAGCGGCCAAGCGGACGCGCTGCAAGAAAAGCTATACGAACACGCTCGAACAGGAATGGCGAGTAAGGGTCGAACCGAAATGGGGGAGCCGCGAACTCTCGTCAATATCCAACTCCGAAGTGCAGGAATGGGTCGCCGCGATGAGCGCGGCGGGACTGAGCGCCAGCGTCATACTGCGTGCTGAAGCCCTCCTGTCCGGCCTGTGCAGACAGGCCATGAAAGACCGGCTCATCGGAGCCGACCCATGCGACGATTTGGAGCTGCCGAAAAAGAAACGCAAGGAGCACCGGTATCTGAGCATGACGGAGCTCATACGGCTGGCGGAGACCTCCGGCTGGCGCAGGCCCATCGTGCTGGTCCTCGGTCTGACCGGCATGAGATGGGGCGAACTCGTGGGACTGCGCGTCAAGGACGTGAATCTGGAACGCCGCCGCCTGTGGATACGACGCAATGTCGTGGAGGTCGATGGGGAGCTTGTCGTCAACACCCCGAAGTCCGACAAATGGCGTCAGGTCGTCTATCCGGCCATATTGGACGATGACATGCGCAGCCTGGTCGATGGCAGGAAGCCGGACGATATTCTCTTCGAACAGCCGGGCAGCGGTTTCCTGCGCCGCACGCACGGGCCGAAGAGCAGCAGCTCATGGTTCTACTGGGCGAAAAAACATGCCGATATCGATAATGAGCTTACGGTGCATGACCTGAGGCACACCGCCGCCTCGCTGATGGTCAGGGCGGGTGCGAACGTCAAGGCCGTCCAGAGACAGCTGGGGCACGCGAGCGCCGCCATGACGTTGGACGTGTACGCCGACCTGTTTGACGATGATCTGGACGCGGTGGGCGAGGCCGTGAACGCGATGCTGCTGGAGAATGTGGGCAAAATGTGGGCAAAAGAAACATCCGAGGCTGCGTAATTCAAGCGGGAGTAGGGCTCTCGGGTTTGATGCAATAGGGTTCAAGCCCCTGCGGCCCCACTCTTTTACGTCGTCTCCTGCGGCGGCGCAGCGCGTCTTCACGTCCAGTTAGGCGCGTACAATCCCTTAGGTTCCGGTTCACGTCTTGCCATAGGGGCATGACGACCCGGGTCCCCCGAATCCATAGGAGACGTAAAATGCAGCAGGGTATCCATCCTGATTACCACCCCGTTGAGGTGACGTGCTCGTGCGGCAACACCTTCGTGACCCGTACCGCTGGCAAGGAAGATCACATGTTCGTTGACGTGTGCTCTCAGTGCCACCCGTTCTACACCGGCAAGCAGAAGATTCTTGACACCGGTGGCCGCGTTGCTCGCTTCGAGAAGCGCTACGGCAAGAAGAGCAAGTAGCATACTTCACGCCAGTCCGATTCGATTTGGCATGCTCCGGCATACCCGATCGAGGACTGGCGTTTTTTGTATTCCTTGACAAGTTTTGTTGCGGCATTGACCTGCGCAATCGAATAATCGAACAGAACAGCACCATACAGAAGAAAGTGTGTTATGGCAGACGAACAGTTCCCGGCGGCGGCAACCGCGCTTGAGGAGTACCAGTCCATCGAAGAACAGATGGCAAGCCCCGAAGTCGTGTCCGACCCGGACAAGCTGCGCAAGCTGGGCCGTCGTCACGCCGAATTGGGTGCCATCGTGGGCGCCTACAAAACCTGGTTGCAGGTGAAGGACGATCTGGCAGCCGCTCAGGAGATGGCCGGCGAAGACGCCGACTTCGCCGAGGAAGCCAAGCGTCTTGAAGCCGAACTGCCCGGCGTCGAGGAGAAGCTGCGTACCGCGCTGATCCCGCGTGACCCGGATGATGCGCGCGACACCATCATGGAAATCAAGGCTGGCACCGGCGGCGAAGAAGCCGCACTGTTCGCCGGCGACCTGCTGCGCATGTACACCCGTTACGCCGAGAAGCGTGGCTGGAGCGTGAACGTGCAGTCCGAGAACACCACCGAGCTCGGCGGCGTCAAGGACGTGCAGATCGCCATCCGCGCCAAGGGCACGCCCGCTCCTGAAGACGGCGTGTGGGCTTCGATGAAGTATGAGGGCGGCGTACACCGTGTGCAGCGCATCCCCGTCACCGAATCGCAGGGCCGTATCCAGACTTCCGCCGCCGGCGTCATCGTGTTCCCTGAAGCCGACGAGGATGACGACGAGATCGAGATCGATCCGAAAGACCTGAAAATCGACATCTTCATGAGCTCCGGCCCCGGCGGCCAGTCCGTGAACACCACGTATTCCGCCGTGCGCATGACCCACCTGCCCACCGGAATCACGGTGAACATGCAGGATGAGAAGTCGCAGATTCAGAACCGTGCCGTTGCGTTGCGCGTGCTGAAGTCCCGCCTGCTGGCCATGAAGCATGAGCAGGAGGCCGCCGAGGCCGCCGACATGCGTCACTCGCAGGTACGTTCGCTTGATCGCTCCGAGCGAATCCGCACATACAACTTCCCGGAAAACCGTATCGTCGACCATCGCACGAATTACAAGGCTTACAACCTTGACGCCGTGCTCGACGGCGACCTGCAGGCCGTCATCGATTCCGACATCCAAGCCGACGAAGCCGACCGTCTGGCCAATCAGAAATGACTTTGCCAGGTGGCTCCCCTCAGTCTCGCTTCGCGAGTCAGCTCCCCTCAGGGAGGGGAGCCAGAGCTATTTCTTCAATGGCTTCCCTCTGTGAGGGGGGGGGGAGAGCTGTCAGCGAAGCTGACTGAGGGGAGCCTAATGTCCGATCAACGGAGACCGCCAGTGCTTATTACCGACATCATCAACCAAGCCTCTTCGCAATTGCGCGAAGCGGGTATTGAGACGCCTGAGCATGATGCCAAGTTGCTCCTTGCCGAGGCGGCAGGCGTTGAACTGCGCGACGTCGACAGGGCTTTGCTTATGGGGGAGGAACTTGGCACAACCGGACAGCTTGCTGTCTTCCGTGCCATGCTCGACCGCCGTGCCAAGCGCGAGCCGCTGCAATACATCACCGGGCATGCTCCTTTCCGCTACCTTGACCTGAAGGTCGGTCCCGGAGTGTTCATTCCTCGTCCGGAAACCGAAACCGTGGTGCAGGCCGGCCTTGACTGGCTGACAAAAAACGGCATGATCCGTGTGGTCGATTTGTGCGCCGGCTCCGGCGCGATTGGGCTGTCCGTTGTCAGCGAGGTGCCCGGCAGCCAGGTGTGGGCGGTGGAGCTGTCGCCGAACACCGCCGAATGGACGCGAAGGAATCTGTCGGAAACCGCGAAAAAGTACCCATCCATTGCCTCGAATTACCATCTGGAAATCGCGGATGCCACGTCCTTCGCCACATTGGCCCAATTGGACGGCACCGTCGATATCGTCATCACCAATCCCCCCTACGTGCCGCAGACCGATATTCCCGAGCAGCCGGAAGTGCGTGATTGGGATCCGGAATTGGCTTTGTATGGCGGCTCGATGGACGGTACGTTGATTCCCGAGCGCATTATCGAGCGGGCCTGCCGTCTTCTCAAGCCTGGGGGCGTGCTTGTCATGGAACATGACGTGACCCAGGGGGATCGTCTCGTGGCCTTTGCCAAGGCCACCGGATTCGCTGCCGCATCGACCGGCCAGGACTGGACGGGTCGCGACCGCTACCTGTTTGCAGTGTCCTAAGCCGCGAGAATCCCACATTTCCTTGGGATTGCATTCTCGTTTCCGCAATTGCGCTGTCTCACAATAAGAACAATTTATTGCGGGTTCAAAGCCGGTCTGGTTATAACAGTCCACGACAAACATCGAATGAGAGAGACGTGGATGACGGTCACAAGCCGTGTGATGTAGTTCTGTGGTATGCGAATTATGTGAGTGGAACGTCTCACGCGCACATCCCGCGCGTTAATTGACAGATGAACGATGTTGAAATATCCCAAGGAAGAAGGAAGAGGATGAACGTGAAGTTCTCCACTAAGTTCGTTGCGGCCAGCGCGGCCGCGGTTATGGCGTTGTCCCTCGCGGGCTGCTCCGGCGGCAGCATGGATGATTCCTCCAGCTCCAGTGCCAAGGCCTCCGGCGACTCCATCACCATCGGCACCGTGACCACCAACTCCGGTACCGCCGCCGCTTACGGCGAGGCCGAGGTCAAGGGCTTCGAGCTGGCGGTCTCCGAGATCAACGCCAAGGGCGGCATCAACGGCAAGAAGGTCAAGCTCGAGTCCATGGACGACAAGGGCGACGCCACCGAAGCCTCCAACGCCTACAACAAGCTCGCCGGCGACAACAACGTGCTCGCCGTGGCCGGCCCGACCATTTCCGCCACCACCGCAGCCGTGGCCCCGCTGGCCGACCAGTCCAAGCTGGTCACCATCGCCCCGGCCGCCACCTCCGACTCCATCGAAACCGGCAATTACCTGTTCCGCACCTGCTTCAAGGACTCCTACCAGGGTGAGGTGGCCGCACGCTTCGCCGCCGAGAACCTGAAGGTCAAGAAGGTGGCCGTGCTCTACGGCACCGGCGATCCGTACTCCTCCGGCGTGGGCGAGGCCTTCGCCAAGGCCGCCGAAAAGCTCGGCCTCGAAGTGGTGGACAAGGAAAGCTCCTCCTCCGCCGACGACACCGAGTACTCCGCCCAGCTGCAGAAGATCCAGGCTTCCGGCGCCGAGCTGCTCTACGCTCCGTACTACTACTCCGTGGCTGGCCCGTACATCATCCCGCAGGCCCGCTCCGTGGGTTTCGAGGGCTACGTGATGGGACCCGACGGATACGATGGCCTCAAGCTCACCGGTGACAAGTCCCAGTACAACAAGACCTACTACACCACCCACTACTCCGCCGACGACAACACCAACACCAAGGTGCAGGACTTCATCAAGTCCTACAAGTCCAAGAACAACGCCGAGCCGAACACGTTCGCCGCTCTGGGCTACGACACCATCTACATGATCAAGCAGGCCATCGAGAAGGCCGGCAAGAACGCCACCCGTGAGGATGTGCGCAACGCCGTGGCCGGCATGACCTTCGACGGTGTGACCGGCAAGTTCACCATGGACAAGTCCGGCTCGCCGACCAAGTCCGTGATCGTGCTGGAAATGAAGGACGGCAAGCCGGTGTACAACACCACCGTGCAGCCCAAGTGAATTCCATGAATTCCCACCGCATAATCACGATGTCCTAGCGTGACTTCCGCATGAACAGGGGAGCGACCGGTTTTGCCGGTCCTCTCCCTTTCGTGTTTTCACGGGCTTGGATGCATAAGGACAGCCGTCGATATGCGGATATCGCCAGGCGCGGGCGTATCGCGCCATCAATCGCAAGACATACGAATATCTCTACGCGCGCAGCGGTAGAGGACCATAACATTGATAGAAAGGGGGAGCTATGACCGATCAGATCATCATGTTCATCAGCCAGCTGTTCAACGGTCTGAAAATCGGCAGCGTGTACGCGCTGGTGGCATTGGGCTACACCATGGTCTACGGCATCATCCGACTGATCAACTTTGCCCACGGCGATTTCATCATGGTCGGAGCCTACGTGCTCATGCTCACCATTCCGGCCATCGTGGCCATGGGGCTGCCTGCCTGGGTGGCGGTCATTCCCGCTATCCTAGTATGCGTGGCCGTCGGCGTGATCGTCGAAAAGGCCGCCTATAAGCCGGTGCGTGAAAAGGGCAACTCCATGACCGCCCTGATCACCGCCATCGCCATGTCGTTGCTGCTGGAGAACGGCTCACAGGCCATCTTCGGCGCCGACTTCCAGACCGTCCCGACCATCTTCCACCTGCCGTCCATCGCGTTCGGCAAGCTCAAGCTGCCGGGAGACACCCTGCTGACCATCGTCATCGGCCTGGTCATCATGGTGGGCCTGCAGCTGTTCGTCAAATTCACCAAGCAGGGCAAGGCCATGCGCGCCGTCTCCGAAGACAAGGAGGCCGCCGTGCTCATGGGTATCAACGTGAACTCCACCATCGCTCTGACATTCGCCATCGGCTCCGGTCTGGCCGCAGTCGCCTCGCTGATGTACTGCGCCGCCTACCCGCAGGTCTCGCCTATGATGGGCGCCATGCTGGGCCTGAAGGCGTTCGTCGCCGCCGTGCTCGGCGGCATTGGTTCCATCCCGGGCGCCATGATCGGTGGTCTGGCCATCGGTCTGATCGAAAGCCTGACCAAGGCATATATCGGCACCATCACGGCGGGCATCATCACCTCGGCGTTCTCCGACGCCATCGTGTTCGCCATCCTGATCATCGTGCTGCTCGTCAAACCGTCCGGCATTATGGGCAAGAACGAAGGGGAGAAGGTCTGATCAGATGAAGAAGACAATGCTTTCCACCAAACAGTCCTATCTGGTGTGCTTCATCGGCATCCTCGCCGCGTTCAGCATCGTGATGGCGCTGTGCGAATCCGGCTTGGTCGACTCCTACATCAAGGGCATCATGATGACCGCGTGCATCGCCATCATCATGACCACCTCCCTGAACCTCACCATCGGCGTGCTCGGCCAGCTGACGCTGGGCTGCTGCGGTTTCGAGGCCATCGGCGCCTACGTGGCCGCACTGACCTCCAAATACATGGTCGCCGCCGGCATTGCCATCGACCCCACCGCCCGCTTCCTGCTCACCACGCTGATCGGCGGCGTGGTGGCCTGCGTATTCGGCATCCTGATCGGCATTCCTGCCCTGCGACTGCACGGCGACTACCTGGCCATCATCACGCTGGGCTTCGGTGAGATCATCCGCGTGATCATCCAGAACCTCAAGGTAGCCGGCGGCATGGGCCTCGACAAGGGCGCCGCCGGACAGGCGCTGATCGGCATCGAACGCACCGCCAACCTGTACGTCGTGTTCTGGATCATGGTGGTCACCGTGGTCGTGCTCTTCATGTTCGGCCGCTCCCGTTACGGCCGTGCGGTCAAGGCCATCCGCGACGACGAGATCGCCGCCGGCGCCTCCGGACTCAACACCACGTACCTCAAGGTGCTCGTCTTCGCGATCTCCGCGTTCTTCGCGGGCATCGCCGGCGGTATCTTCGCCCAGTACATCGGCTCGCTCAACCCCACCATGGCCGGTTGGCTCAACTCCATCAACTACGTGATCATGGTGGTGTTCGGCGGCATGGGTTCGCTCACCGGCTCGATCGTCTCCGCCATCGGCCTGACCATCCTGCCCGAGCTGCTGCGCGCCTTCGCCGACTACCGTATGCTCGCCTACTCGGTGGTGCTGGTGCTCGTCATGATCTTCCGCCCGCAGGGCATCTTCGGATCCTGGGAGTTCTCACTGCCGCGTCTGGTCAACCGCATGCTGTTCCGCGGCGCCGCCGGCAAGGGCGCGAAACCCGCGGCCAGCGCCAAGCAGCATGACCAGTCCGACGACAAGACCGTGAAGGAGGCCTCACGATGAGCGACGCAACCCAGCCCATCCTCAAAGCCGAACATCTCGGCATCACCTTCGGTGGTCTGAAAGCCGTGTCCAACTTCAACATGACCATCAACAAGGGCGAACTCATTGGCCTGATCGGCCCCAACGGCGCCGGCAAGACCACGGTGTTCAACCTGCTGACCGGCGTGTACAAGCCCACCGAAGGCGAGTTCTGGCTGGACGGAACCCGGATGAACGGCAAGAAGACCTATCAGGTCGTGCGTGCCGGCATCGCCCGAACCTTCCAGAACATCCGCCTGTTCAAGCAGCTCACCGTCGAGGAGAACGTGCTCGTCGCCTTCGATGAGTCGTTCACCTACCACATGGGCAGCGCCATCTTCCGCACCCCGGGCTTCTGGAAGCAGGAGAACGAGATGCACGAGAAGGCCATCGACCTGCTGCGCATCTTCAACCTCGAGGGACTGGCCACCACCCAGGCGGCCAACCTGCCGTACGGCCAGCAGCGCAAGCTCGAGATCGCACGCGCCCTGGCCACCGGCATGAAACTGCTGCTGCTCGACGAGCCGGCCGCCGGCATGAACCCCACCGAAACCGAGGATCTGCTGCACTGCATCAACACGATCCGCGACCGTTTCGGTATCGCTATCCTGCTCATCGAACATGACATGAGCCTGGTGATGAGCGTATGCCAGCGCATCCAGGTGCTGGACTATGGCCGCACCATCGCATCCGGCACGCCGGAGGAGATCGCCAACAACCCGCAGGTCATCTCCGCCTACTTGGGCAGCGACAACAACGATGACGCGGACGGCGATTCCACCACCAAGGCGGAACCGGAGCCAAGCATTGCCAAGACACTGACGGGAGGAGCGCGCTGATGCTGGAAATCAAGGATCTATGCGTTTCCTATGGCGCGATTGACGCGGTCAAGGGCATTAGCCTCAAGGTGAACGACGGCGAGATCGTCTCCCTGATCGGAGCCAACGGCGCCGGCAAGACCACCACCCTGCACACCATCACCGGTCTGGTGCCGGCCAAATCCGGCAACATTACCTATGATGGCCACGATCTGCTCAAAACGTATGCGAACAAGATCGTCACGCTGGGCATGGCCCATGTGCCGGAAGGCCGCCACGTGTTCACCCGCATGAGCGTGCAGGAGAATCTGGAGATGGGCGCGTTCAGTCTCAAAGACCAGTCCAGTCTGGGCAAGGATCTTGAGATGGTGTTCGACTACTTCCCGCGTTTGAAGGAACGCCGCCGCCAGCTGGCCGGCACGCTTTCCGGCGGTGAGCAGCAGATGGTGGCCATGGGCCGCGCCCTGATGAGCCATCCGAAGACCATCCTCATGGATGAGCCGTCGATGGGTCTGTCCCCGCTGCTGGTCAAGGAGATCTTCGACATCATCGTCACGCTGCGCAAGCGTGGCATCACCGTGCTGCTCGTGGAGCAGAACGCGAAGATGGCCCTGTCCATCGCGGATCGCGCCTACGTGCTCGAGACCGGCAAGATCACCATGGAGGGCAAGGCCTCCGACCTGCTGCACGACGAGAAGGTGCGCAAGGCGTACCTCGGCGCGTGATGTCTCACATTACTATGCTCCCGCTGGCGGGAGCTACCTCACGAAGTGAGGCTGAGGGTGGTTATCGGAGATTTCCGGCAACCACTCTCAGTCGGCTCCGCTGACAGCTCGCCAGCGGGAGCATTCATATATCACTGTGCGTAATACTGTAGCGCGGAAGCATCCTTATCCGTAATCTCGCGAATCGGACGGGCCGGATTGCCCACGGCCACGGTGTGCGGCGGAATATCGCGCGTCACCACCGAGCCGGCACCGATCACGCAACCCTCGCCGATCGTCACGCCGCCGATTACCGTCACATTGCCGCCGAACCAGCAGTTCGAGCCGATGACAATCGGCTTGCCATACTCGTAGTCGTATGCGGAACCATCAGGTGCCTGCCTCACGTTACGATCCTGCCAACGCAACGGATGCATCGGTGGCAGCAGCGAAACGTTCGGGCCGAACAGCACGTCGTCGCCAATCGTCACCGGGCAACAATCCAGCACAGTGAAGTTGAAGTTGGCGAACACGCGCTCGCTGGCGCGCGGCATACGCAGTTCGACGGGAGGCATGGTGGTGGATTCAGCATGGATTTCGCTCATTGAACACTCCTGTAATTTCGCGAAAGAGCATGGATGAACTCATTGTATCTACGGTCTGTGCGTATGGGGCGAATCGGAAAACGACAGTACGGCAAACGAGCGATGATGAACTATGCAAGTCGGGGCGCAATGGTGCAATGGTAGATTGTGAATACACAGGCGAACGGAGGTGGCGTGAGCGTGGAGGGCGGAACAACGCTGAAAGTCACGGATGAATCGCTGGCACAGGCGGCGCGTGTCATCCGGGATGGTGGATTGGTCGTCATTCCAACGGATACGGTATATGGAGTGGCGTGCGATCCGCGTAATAAGGCCGCTATCGACCGTATCTACCGGCTCAAGCGTCGCCCGCGCTATAAGGCGTTGCAGGTACTGCTCGCATCCACCGACCAGCTTGATGAGCTCGGTCTCGACCTGCCGTCTCCACTGAATCGTTTGTCGGCGGCGTTTCTGCCTGGCGCGTTCTCGCCGATTGCCGTAGCCCGGCCCGACTGCACGTTGGAGACTTTGGCCGACACCGCCGATGGTCGCCCCGGCACGCAAGGCATCCGCATCCCGAATTCGGCGCTGTGCCTCGCGATTCTCAAGGCGACTGGCCCGCTGGCCGCGTCCAGCGCCAACCGTTCCGGCGACGAAAGCGCACAGACCGTCCAGGAGGCGGTTGACGCGTTCGGCAGCGAAGTCGACCTGTATCTGGACGGCGGCCCTACCCAAGGCCATGTCTCCAGCACCGTCGTCAAAGCCGATCCGTACGCGCGCGACGGCATCGAGATCCTGCGTGAAGGCGTCATCGCCCAAAACGTGATTCGCAAGGCCCTCCACCTCAACGGCGGGGGACTCGGCGCATGAGAATCTACCTACTGATTGCCGCCATCGCCGGTGGCGTCACCTGGCTGGTGACTCCGCTGATTCGCCACGTCGCCATCGAAATCGGTGCGGTTGGCGAGGTGCGTGCCCGAGACGTGCACACCATTCCCACGCCGCGCATGGGTGGCCTTGGCATGCTGATCGGTTTTGCCGTGGCTACCGTATTCGCCGGTCGGCTGCCTTTTCTCTCGGGATTGTTCAACGGCAATTACCAGATGTGGGTGATTCTTGCCGGCGGCATCATGATCAGTCTGCTGGGCATGGCCGATGACCTGTGGGATCTCGATTGGATGCTGAAACTTGCCGGTCAGCTGCTGATTTCCGTATTCGTGGCTTGGGGCGGATTGCAGATCATCTCACTGCCTTTGGGCGGTTCGCTGATTACCGCCTCGCCGAGTCTGTCCATGGCGATCACCGCATTCCTGATCGTCGCCTCGATTAACGCGGTCAATTTCGTTGATGGCCTCGATGGTCTGGCGGCCGGTATCGTGGCGATTGGTGGCATAGCGTTTGCCGCCTATTCGTATATCATCGCCCGGTCTTCCCCGAGTTATGCTTCGTTGGCCACGCTGATCGACGTGATGATGGTGGGTATCTGCGTGGGCTTCCTGCTGCATAATTGGCATCCCGCCAAACTGTTCATGGGTGATTCCGGTTCGATGCTGCTTGGCTATCTCATCACCTGCGCTTCGATTGTGATGACCGGACGTCTTGACCCGGCCTCGATTCATGCCAGCATCTATCTGCCGGTGTTCATGCCGATTCTGCTGCCGATTCTGGTGTTGTTCCTGCCTGTGCTCGACATGTGTCTGGCGATTGTGCGGCGTTTGGCCAAAGGCCAGTCGCCCATGCATCCGGACCGTATGCACCTGCACCATCGCATGCTGAAGATCGGGCATTCGGTGCGTGGCTCCGTGCTGATCCTGTGGGGATGGGCCGCGCTGATCGCATTCGGTTCGCTGACGATTCTGTTCTTCAAAGCGCAGCATGCGGCCGTGGGCATGGCCATCGCCGTGGTGGTGCTGACCATAGCCACGATGTACCCCTATCTGCGGCATCGTATTCCCGAGATCCAAGCCGAGAACCTGACGCTCGAATCCGCACGTAAAAACGCGCAGCATGCAGTGCCTAAATCGCAGTCTGCAGTAGGGGAGAGCCGGGATTCGATTGGCTCTCAGGCAGCGGATTCGATGACTGATTCGCCTGCGGATTCGCGGGACTCGCAGACGGGTGAGGTGCAGGACCCGGCAGCGGATAAGTGAGCGCTCACAAGCGTGTGTCGTGAAGGTCAGCGCGTGTTCATATAGTGTTTATATGGCTACAAACCTCGATGAATTGAACGCCCAATCGGCGTATGCTCCCCTTCCTCCGATTTTCGCCAAGCTCGGCCTTGCTTATGATGATGTGTTGCTGCTGCCGAACGAGACGGATGTCATTCCCTCCGAAGTGGACACCAGCACTCATCTGACCCGTAAGATCGTGATGAAGGCCCCGGTCCTCTCCGCTGCCATGGATACCGTGACCGAGTCCGAGATGGCCATCGCCATGGCTCGTAACGGTGGTATCGGTGTGCTGCACCGCAATCTGTCCATCGACGACCAGGCCGCTCAGGTCGATGTGGTCAAGCGTTCCGAGTCCGGTATGATCACCGACCCGCTGACCGTCAACCCCGAGGTCACGCTGGCCGACCTCGACAAGCTGTGCGGCAAGTTCCACATCTCCGGTCTGCCGGTTGTGGACAAGGAAAACGAGCTCGTCGGCATCATCACCAACCGTGATATGCGCTTCATCGCCTCCGAGGATTACGACACCCTGAAGGTTAAGGATGTCATGACCAAGGAGAACCTGGTCACTGGCCCGTCCAACATTTCCAAGGACGACGCTCACCGTCTGCTCGCCCAGCACAAGGTTGAGAAGCTGCCGCTCGTTGACGAGGAAGGCCACCTGACCGGCCTGATCACCGTCAAGGACTTCGTCAAGACCGAGCAGTACCCGGACGCCACCAAGGATGAGCAGGGTCGTCTGCGCGTGGCCGCCGGCGTCGGCTTCCTCGGCGACGCCTGGCAGCGTGCCTCCGCTCTGATGGAGGCTGGCGTGGACGTGCTCGTGGTCGACACCGCCAACGGTGAGGCCCGTCTGGCACTCGACATGATTTCCCGCCTGAAGCACGACTCCGCCTTCGACGGCGTGCAGATCATCGGCGGCAACGTCGGCACCCGTTCCGGTGCTCAGGCCATGATTGAGGCTGGCGCGGACGCCGTCAAGGTCGGTATTGGCCCCGGCTCCATCTGCACCACCCGTATCGTTGCCGGTGTCGGTGTCCCGCAGCTCACCGCCGTGTACGAGGCCGCCCAGGCCTGCCGTGCGGCTGGCATCCCCTGCATCGCCGACGGTGGCATCCACTACTCCGGTGACATCGCCAAGGCCCTCGTGGCCGGCGCCTCCTCCGTGATGCTCGGCGGCACGCTCGCCGGCTGTGAGGAAGCCCCGGGCGAGAAGGTGCTCCTGCACGGCAAGCAGTACAAGCTGTACCGTGGCATGGGCTCCCTCGGTGCCATGGCCCCGCGCGGCAAGAAGTCCTACTCCAAGGACCGCTACTTCCAGGCCGACGTGACCTCCAGCGACAAGGTCGTGCCGGAAGGCGTGGAAGGCGAAGTGCCGTACCGCGGCCCGCTGAACGCCGTGCTCTACCAGATGCTCGGTGGCCTGCACCAGTCCATGTTCTACATCGGCGCCCACAACATCGCCGAGATGCCGGAGCGTGGCAAGTTCATCCGCATCACCGATGCCGGTCTGCGCGAATCGCACCCGCACGATATCGTGATGACCGCCGAAGCCCCGAACTACTCCGGCTTCCACAACAACTGATCGGTTGATGCCCGCTAGTTTGCGCTAGTTAGGGATTGATTCCTTGTGAAAAGGGTCTGCTTATGCAGGCCCTTTTCGCGTATGTGGCTCGAGATAGCTTGTATGCGCTGGGGTATAGTCTGAACTGTTCTTGTAATAACGGGTGACATGACGAAAAGAGGCTTACCATGGTCGACAGCCATGATGCAGAAACTTACAGCGCAAAGGATTCGCGCCTGATTTGGATTGACTGCGAAATGACGGGCTTGGATATCTTCGGCGGTGACGAACTGGTCGAAGTGTCTGTAGTGCCCACTGATTTCGATTTGAATGTGCTGGATGAAGGTGTGGATTTCGTTATCAAGCCGAGTCAGAAGGCTGTGGACCATATGAACGACTTCGTGCGCCAGATGCACACCCGTTCTGGTTTGATCAACGAGTGGGAGAATGGCCTGAGCCTGGCCGAGGCCGAGCAGAAGGTCACCGAATACGTGCTGCGCTTCACGCCGGAAGGCGTGCGCCCGCTGCTGGCCGGCAACACCATCGGCTCCGATAAGAAGTTCCTCGACCATTACATGCCGAACCTCATGAACCACCTGCATTATCGCAGCGTGGATGTGAGCACATTCAAGGAGCTCGCCCGCCGCTGGTACCCGGCCGTCTACGAGAACCGCCCGCCAAAGAACGGCGGTCACCGTGCCCTCGCCGACATCATCGAATCCTTGGATGAGCTGCGCTACTACCGTAAGGCGTTTATGGCTCCCATTCCCGGTCCGGACGATGCCGCATCCAAGGCCATCGCTGCCGACATCGTAGCCACCAGCATCCTCAATAAGTAGTCCGCCGTACTTGGCTCCCCTCCCTGAGGGGAGTCTAGAGAGGTTGATATGCGCCAAACCGAAGCCCTGGCCATTCTGAACGCCGGCGCGAACGTGTTTCTGACCGGTGCGCCCGGTGCCGGTAAGACCTATGTCTTGAACGAGTTCATCCGCCAGGCTCGGGCCGACGGCGCCAGTGTGGCAGTCACCGCGTCCACAGGCATCGCCTCCACGCATATCAACGGCCAAACCATCCATTCGTGGAGCGGCGTCGGCGTGGCCACCGCCCTGAGCGCCAGCCTGCTCAAACTCATCAAATCCCGGCGCAAACGCAAGATTCAGGCTACGGACATCCTCGTCATCGACGAGGTCTCCATGCTGCACGCATGGCTGTTTGACATGGTCGACCAAGTCTGCCGCGAAGTACGCCGTGATCCACGCCCGTTCGGTGGCATCCAGGTTGTCTTGTCCGGCGACTTTTTCCAGCTACCGCCGGTTTCGGTGTCCGGGCGCAACAATGATGTGATTGCGCCGACACCGGAGTTTGTCTCTTCCCGTGAACGTTACGCCAAAGCCGGTAAGAACCCCGAAGGCTTCATCACCGAATCGCTGGTATGGCCCGAACTCAACCCGGTGATCTGCTATCTGACCGAACAGCACCGTCAGGATACCGGCGAACTGCTGACCGTGCTCACCGACATTCGCGAAGGCGACGTGACCCAGTCCGACCGTGACGTGCTCGTCACTCGTCTGGGCAAACTGCCCGAGCCCGGCCAGGTCGCCGTCCACCTGTTCCCGGTGAACCGGCAGGCCGACAATCTCAACGACATGCGCCTGAACCAGATTATGCTTGAGCCGCACGAGTTCCACGCCGAGACAGCAGGCCCTGCCAACCTGGTCGACCGACTCAAGAAGAACATGCTGGCCCCCGAGCGACTGGTACTCAAGGAAGGCGCGGCTGTCATGGCCCTGCGCAACGACACCGATCGCCAGTACGTCAACGGCTCGCTCGGCACCGTGCGTGGCTTCGCACAGGAGAACAAGGGCGGCTGGCCGATCGTGGAATTCGAGAACGGCAATATCGTCACCATGAAACAGGCCACATGGGAGATGATGGACGGCGACACCGTGCTCGCCTCCGTCTCCCAGGTGCCGTTGCGCTGCGCGTGGGGCATCACCATCCACAAGTCGCAAGGCATGACGCTTGACCGTGCGGTCATGGACCTGAAGCGCACCTTCGCGCCGGGCATGGGATATGTGGCGCTGTCCCGAGTCGAATCGTTGGGCGGCCTCTATTTAGCCGGCGTCAACGAACGCATGTTCCTCGTCTCGCCCGATGCTGTGGTGCTCGACGGCGACCTGCGCGAAGCCTCGGCCGCGGCCTCAGACCAGTTGGCCGATGAAGGTGCAAGCGCGTTCAAACCTGCTGAGCCGGACGAATTCGGTGCCAATCCCGATGATGACTTCGCCCAAGAGGCGTTATTCTGATCTTTAGAAGCGCTCCGTAGCGGCTACCATGGAATAAGAGGTGGTAGTTATGGTGCTATCCGAGATATTTCGTGGAAACAATGAGGTTCGCGAGGCCGCCCGAGCCGGTGTGCAAATCGATACGGTCAGTGTGGCTAGTGCGTCAGATGCAGCAAGCGCGGCAGACGGCAGCGGCAAAATCACTGGCGCAATACGTCCGCCAGCGGTGGCCGGTTCGTTTTATCCGGCTGACCGCACCGCGCTCAAACAACTCATTAACCATCAGCTGGATTATGGACGGGAACTTCTGCAACATATGGAGCCCACACTTCCAGCGGGGGTGCCGAGGGCGGTAATAGTGCCGCACGCCGGATACATATATTCCGGCACGGCAGCTGCGCTCGCTTACGCGCTCTTGGAGCGTGGGCGGGGGAGTGTGACTCGCGCGGTAATCGTAGGGCCGACTCACCGCGTGGCCGTGCGAGGCGTCGCCTGTTCCACGGCAGCGGCGTTTGAAACGCCGCTGGGCACTGTGCCGGTAGACATTGCAGCCGAGCGTAAGGCTCTGGGCCTGTCTGTCAATGAGCCATTGAGCTCCGGTACACATGCCCGTCCGGGCGCGCCGGCTCCCGCAATGATCGTCAATGGCCCAACCCACGCACAAGAACATGCGGTAGAAGTGCAGATTCCGTTCCTGCAAACCGCGCTCGGCCCAGACCTCACTATCGTGCCGTTGAATGCGTGCGATGCCACGCCACAAGAGGTGGGTGATGTGTTGCGTGCTTTGTGGGGTGGCCCGGAAACCGTCATCGTGATTAGTTCGGATCTCTCGCACTATCATCCGCACGAAGTCGCCCGCGCGTTGGATGACCAGACCATTGCGGACATTGCGGCTTTGCATCTGCCGATTCACCCTCGCCGGGCCTGTGGCGCATACCCGATCAACGGCCTTCTGGATGTGTTAAAAGGCCGCAAGGACATGAAGCTCTTCGAGCTCGGCTGTTCCACTTCCGGCGACGACGGCGTGGTGGCGCTCGCCGGCCAACCTCGCCCCGCAATGCGTGACGCCGACGAGCCGGTAGTGGGATATGTCTCGTTTGCCGCGTGGGAATCCAAGCCGGAAGCAGGTGCTCTAGCCGGTGCAGATGACTTAGGCACATCGGGTACGCCATCCCACGGTGAGGTGCTGCTGAAACTTGCCCGTGCCGCTATCCGGGAACGGTTGCATATCGAGCATCCGACCACCGCTGATTCGACCGCGTCCATTCTTGCCGCAAACCCATGGCTGAACGAGTCCGGTGCCTGTTTCGTCACCCTGACCGAGGGTGGCCGGCTACGCGGGTGCATTGGTTCGCTGGTCGCCCACCGCTCGCTCGGCAAGGACGTGGCCGAGCACGCAGTGGATGCCGCCACCCGCGACCCACGTTTCAACCCGGTCACCGCCGCGGAATACCCGTTGCTCAACGTGGAGGTATCCGTCTTGGGTGAGCCCGAGCCGATTACCGTGAACTCCTGTGACGCCGATTCGCGCGGTACCGGCTCGAAGACCGCGACTCTGGCATCGCTGCAATCCGGACCTCAGACCGACGCCGTCAAACGGGACGGCAGCAACGTCGAACGCCCGGTACGTTCGCGCACTGAACTTGAGGAAGTATTACGCCCCGGCAAAGACGGTCTGATTCTCGCCGACCTCGTGGCCGCGGCGCCACATTCCTGCCACAAGTGTGGGATGAGCTGCCCGATCCGCACGATTTCGTCGCTCATCTGCTCGCCAAAGCCGGTATCCGCCCGTCCTACGACTGGAACGATGGCGAAATCGACTGTCAACGCTACGAGGTGACCGCCTATGCCGAGCACTAACGCAGCAACTATATCTCCTCCCGCTGGCAGGAGGTGGCGCGAAGCGCCGGAGGGTGGTCATCGGGAATCGTACGGTCATGCGGCAGCCGCGCACGCCCATAATCCCGCCATAGGCCGCTGGCAAACGCAATTCCACGACGGTACCAACCGCGCTCGCTGCGAACTATGCCCGCGCCGCTGCGTCCTCAAGCCCGGCCAACGCGGCTTCTGTTTCGTGCGCTCGAACCATGACGGCCTCATCGTCTCCGACACCTACGGCCGCAGCTCCGGCTTCGCCGTGGACCCAGTGGAAAAGAAGCCGCTCAACCACTTCCACCCCGGTTCCAGCGTGCTGAGTTTCGGCACGGCTGGCTGCAATTCCGGTTGCCGATTCTGCCAGAATTGGGATATTGCCAAAGCCCGCAGTTTCGACCGGCTCGGCGTGGAAGCCAGTCCGGAGAAAATCGCGCAGGTCGCGGCCGACCGGGGCATCGACTCGGTGGCGTTCACCTATAACGATCCGATCGTGTTCGCCGAATATGCCATCGACACGGCCGAAGCCTGCCGAGCGCTCGGCATTCATCCCATCGCCGTGACTGCCGGATACATGAGCGCC
This sequence comes from Bifidobacterium sp. 2450, assembly GCF_041900695.1. NCBI lineage: Bacteria > Bacillati > Actinomycetota > Actinomycetes > Bifidobacteriales > Bifidobacteriaceae > Bifidobacterium > Bifidobacterium sp. 2450. The sequence continues at coordinate 9,979 of NZ_JBHEEA010000019.1, read as the reverse complement.
GAAGCCCGGCCTGACTTCTACGCCGCCATGGACGTCGCCAACATCGATCTCAAAGGCTTCACCGAAGAATTTTATTGGAAGGTGACCGGCACGCATCTGGCCGATGTGCTCGAGACCATCGATTATGCGGTCAACGAGGCACGCACACCAGAAGGCGAACACGTGTGGGTGGAGCTCACCACGCTACTCATCCCTGGACTCAACGATGACGACGCCCAGCTGCATGCTGAATGTACATGGATACGCGAGCACTTGGGCCCGGACGTGCCGCTGCACTTCTCCGCATTCCACCCCAGTTACCGCATGATGGACGTACCTCCCACCCCGCACGAGACTCTGATCCGCGCCCGAGACATCGCCCTCGAAGAGGAACTCAATTATGTGTACACCGGCAACGTGCATGATCGTGAAGGCGATACCACGTATTGCCCAAACCCTGAATGCCGGGCCAAGCTCGTGGAACGCGATTGGTATCGAATCATTGCCAATCGTTTATCTGCCGGATACGGTGGCAATGGGCACTGCCCCGTATGCAGGACTGCTATCGCCGGACGTTGGTAATCTGCCTCAGGTCGCCCGCGCGATTCACCGCAGATCGCCAATACGCGCGGCGATCGTCCTCATCGATTTGAGGCTCGCCTCATAGCGCGCGGCTGACACAATCAGAATGATGCCGCTCAAAGCAAGCCACAATGCCGGCCAGCTACGCAGCATCGGGCGTACTTGCGGCAAACGCACACTCACAATCAGCGCGGCCGCTCCGGACAGGCCGGCGATAAGATCCACCGGGGCATACGGTTGCGGGTTGGTCCATGCAAGACCGAGGAGTATTACGCCGGCAAGAATGGTGGCGCATGTCTCAATAACCTGTGATGCGGTCAGCCGGCCCGACGAACGCCCGAATCGCTCTTGCGCGACTGATGGTTGGTTCGGCTGGGCCATTGCCCGATTCGGGTAGGGGTAGGGAGAAGCATAGACCGGGCCCGGTTGTTGCGGTTGATGCGGGTAGGCCGCTTGTTCCGGGACCGACATAGGCGATTGCGCAAATGGTGGCATGGCCATTGGCTGTTGCGATACCGGTTGTTGCGGAACTGCCGTTGGGAATTGCGGGGCTGCAGCAGAAAATTGCGGGGCCCATGCTGGGGCCGGTTGATACACCGGTTGCTCCGCGGATTCCGGCTGATTCCCCTGTTGCTCGGTTGGCTGCGTCATCGTGCCCTCCTACCCTTCTAGCCGTCATTGTTGCACGAGTGAGTCCGAATGCCAAGATGAAGGACGGAATAGTGCGAATAGCAGGCGGGCTTGTCGGTTCACGCGAATATCTTTAAACCTATGACTTCCAATACCCTTCGTATGTCAACCATGTTCCTGCGCACCCTGCGCGAGGACCCCGCTGATGCCGATGTCGATTCGGCCAAGCTGCTGCAGCGCGCCGGCTATATTCGCAAGGCCGCACCCGGTATCTGGACCTGGCTGCCGCTCGGTCTGCGCGTGCTGAACAAGATCGAGGCCATCATCCGCGAGGAGATCAACGGCATCGGCGCCCAGGAAGTGCACTTCCCGGCCCTGCTGCCGCGCGAACCCTACGAGGCCACCCATCGCTGGGAGGAGTACGGCGATAACATCTTCCGTTTGAAGGATCGCCACGAGGCCGATTACCTGCTGGCCCCCACCCACGAGGAGATGTTCACCCTTCTGGTCAAGGACATGTACTCCTCTTACAAGGACCTGCCCGTCACCCTGTACCAGATTCAGACCAAGTACCGCGACGAGTTCCGCCCGCGCGCCGGCCTGATCCGTGGCCGCGAATTCATCATGAAGGACGCCTACTCCTTCACCATCGATGAAGAAGGCATGCGCAAGGCCTACTATGACGAGCGCGGCGCCTACGAGCGCATCTTCCAGCGTCTTGATCTGAAGTACGTACCTGTGTTCGCCATGTCCGGCCCGATGGGCGGCTCCGCATCCGAGGAGTTCCTGGCTCCGATGCCGATCGGCGAAGATACCTTCGCGCTGGCACCTTCCGGCAAGGCATGGAATGTTGAGGCCCTGAGCACTCCGGAGCTGCCGGAAATCGATGCTTCCGCCACTCCCGCCGCTTCCAAGGAAGCCACCCCGGATGCCAAGACCATCGACAACATGATCGAGCGTGCCAACGCCGACCACCCGCGTACTGATGGCCGTGAATGGCAGGCTTCCGACATCCTCAAGAACGTGGTGATTACCGTCAAGCACCCTGAGGATGAAGAGCATGACGAGCCGTGGCGTGAAGTGATTGTCGTCGGCGTGCCCGGCGACCGTACGGTGGATATGAAGCGACTGGAAGCCCAGTTCGCGCCCGCCGAACTTGAGGAAGCCACTGAGGAAGACCTGAAGCAGCACCCCGAACTGGTGCCCGGCTACATCGGACCGATGGTGCTTGGCCCGCAGGCCGAGGCTGCTGGCGTGAAGAACCCGGTTCGCTACCTGGTCGATGCGCACGTGGTCAAGGGTTCCGCTTGGTTCACTGGTGCCGATGAGAACGAGGTCGACTACTACAACCTGGTGTACGGCCGTGACTTCAAGGCCGACGGCGTGGTGGAAGCCGTTGAGGTTCGCCACGGCGACATGAGCCCGGATGGTTCCGGTCCGTTGAGCTTCGAGCGTGGTGTGGAAATCGGCCAGGTGTTCCAGCTGGGTCTCAAGTACTCCAAGGCACTGGACCTGAAGGTTCTCGACCAGAACGGCAAGGCCGTGCCGGTGTGGATGGGCTGCTATGGCATCGGTGTTTCCCGCGTGCTGGCCTGCATCGCCGAAACACACCACGACGAAGCCGGCTTGGCTTGGCCGTCCGTGATTGCCCCGGCTGCCGTGCACGTGGTGGCCACCGGCAAGGACGCTGCGGCGTTTGAAGGTGCCGAGAAGCTGGTCGCCGAGCTTGAAGCCAAGGGCCTTGAGGTTATTTACGATGACCGCAAGAGGGTGTCTCCGGGCGTCAAGTTCAAGGATGCCGAGCTGATCGGCGTGCCGCTGGTCGCCGTGGTCGGCCGCGATTACGTCAACGACGGCACCATCGAACTGCGCGACCGCAACGGCGAAAACAAGGTCGCCGTGCCCGCCGCCGAAGCCGCCGACGCGCTCGCCGAGCGCTTCGCCGCCCTCAGCTGAGTCCCACTTACTCAGCCTCGGCGTTAATCGCATCAAGCGCCATTCTGCCCAGTCGCAGAATGGCGCTTTGTTGTGGATAACCGAAACTTATCCACATTCTTAAAATTTCAACTGCGTCACAGTATCCACATTTGCCAGTTGCCCTTGTGCGCTTCAAATGCCATGCCTCACAGTGGAGGTACCGCTGGGGCGTGCAAGCCGGCAATGAAGCCGGAGACAGGCTCCGGCGGTCCACATCCAAACAACAGGCCAGCAGGCCGAGGAAAGGACCGATCATGGCAAATCAACAAGCAGCAGTGACCGTCACCGGCTTTGTGGCCGGTGATCCGACACTAGGCGGAACCGAGAGTTTCCGCGTGCTGACATTCCGTATGGGCAGCACTCGCAGTCGACTCAACCCGACTACCAGACAATGGGAGGATTACGGAACTGCATGGGTGGGCGTCAAAGCGTTCCGTGCTTTGGCCGTGAACGCCGCCAGTTCGGTTCGCCGCGGCGACCGCATCATTGTGGTCGGCTCACTCATCACCGAGCAGTGGACCAATGAGCAAGGCGAACCGCGCAGTAGAACCGTTCTCGAAGCCACCAACATTGGGCATGACCTGACCTTCGGCACCACGTCGCTGATCAGGCCACAGCGTGCCGGTAATGGTAACGGAGGCAATGGTGGCAACGGTAACGGCAATGCCAACGGTGCCGCCGAAGGTATGGATGGCGGAAACGGACAACGAGCATCGTCGCCGTACGTGAGGCCAACGCAATATGGCGCGGGCGGTGCCGCGTCCGGTGTGGGTATTGACCCGTATGCGACCTCGTCGGAATCTGGCCCCGTCGAATTTGGGGTCACCTCCGATTCCGGCCAATCGCCGTCGCCATCAACCGGGTCCGCGGCCGTGGCCGATGCCGTCATGTCGCAACCGGACGCCGGCACCAATCAACCACAGCCCGTGGCCCAACAAACCCACGTCGACGGTTTCGCTGAATCTTCCAATCCCAGTGATTCCGAATTCTGAGTGCCAACCATACATCATGAAAAACCGCTGTGTTCGCCTGTAATCGAGGCAAACACAGCGGTTTTCTTTTACATAACGGGGACTACCAAATGCGCACACGGTCCTTGGGCGCGAGCCACATGGCGTCGCCTTCGGTCACGCCAAAGGCATCGTAGAAGAGGTCCACGTTGCTGGCGATGCCGTTGGTGCGGAATTCGGCCGGAGAATGCGGGTCGATCTGCAGGTACTGTTCGGCCAGCTCGTCGCGGTTCTTGGTGCGCCAGATGGAGGCGTAGCTCAGGAAGAAGCGCTGCAGGCCGGTGAATCCGTCCATTTCGGGGGCGGTATCGAGCAGTGCCTTGATGGCGGCGGGGGAGCCGTCTTCTTCGGCATCGGACTTACCTGCCGCCTTGCCGAGCGCGAATGCATACGCCTTGAGTGCGATGTTCACGCCGCCCAAATCGCCGATGTTCTCGCCGATGGTCAGCGCGCCGTTCACGTGCGGCGCCTTATCAGGCTCGTCAGCGTACTTCTCGGCCAGCTGCAGCGGCACAAAGCTGTTGTACTGGGCGATCAATGCGCCGGTACGGGCCTCGAAGTTCTTGCGATCCTCGTCGGTCCACCAGTTGTTGAGCTTGCCGTCGCCGTCATACTGCGAACCCTGATCGTCGAAGCCATGGCCGATCTCGTGGCCGATCACTGCGCCGATGCCGCCGTAGTTCGCCGCATCCTCGGCCTTCGGGTCGAAGAACGGGGGCTGCAGAATCGCGGCCGGGAACACAATGACGTTCATGCTTGGCTCGTAGTAGGCGTTCACCGTCTGCGGATTCATCAGCCATTCGTCCTTGTCGACCGACTTGCCGACCTTGGCCAGCTGGTAGCCGGTCTCGTACAGGTTCGCGGCCTTGGCGTTCTCGGCGGGCATCGCATCCGCGGAGACACTCAGCGCCGAGTAATCGCGCCAGTGGTTGGTGTAGCCGATCTTCGGCGTGAACTTGGAGATCTTCTCCAGAGCCTTGGCCTTGGTGTCTTCGCCCAGCCAATCGGAATTGGTGATGGACACGCGGTAGGCGTCAATCAGATTGGCGACCAGCTCTTCCATGCGGCGCTTCGAGCTTTCGGGGAAGTGCAGGCGCACGTATTCGCGGCCCACATCTTCACCGCAAATGCCGTTGACCAGGCTCACCGCGCGCTTCCAACGATCGCGCTGCTTCTTGGCACCGGAGAGCACCTTGCCGTAGAAGTCAAAGTTGGTGGTGTCGAAGTCGCGAGACAGGGAGGAGGCGAAGCCCAGAATCATGTGAACACGGGCCCACAGCTTAAGGTCGGCCAGATCGGCCTCGGCCCAGAACGCATCAAGACCAGTGAGGAAGCTCGGCTCGTGCACAATGACGCGCGCGAACACAGACTTGAAATCGATCGGCTGAGCCTTGGCGGCCTCGGTGGCATCATAGGCGGTCTGCCAGGCGTCGATCCAGGAACCGAGATCGAAGTTCTTCAGCGTGGCGGCCAAATCGGCGTAATCGGTGGGGTTGTAGGTCTTCACCGAATCGCGCGTGGCCACATTGTCCCAATGATTGGCGGCGATCTTGGTCTCCACGGCAAGAAAGTGGCGGGCCATATCAAGCGCGGCTTCGCTGGGAACCGTGGCGGGAGCGTTGCTCTCGTCATCGCCGGTGTTGGCCGGCAGTTCATCGCCACCGTTGGACTCGGCGGCGGGCGCGTATCCGGCGTTCACCAGCTGGGTGGCGACCATCGCCACGCATGCTTCGCGCACGGGAGCATAGTGATCCTCGCGATAGTAGGCTTCATCCGGCAGACAAAGGCCGGCCTGCTCAAGGTGGGCGATGTTGCGGTCCGGGTCGCCCGGGTCGCCGTAAACGGCCAAGCCGAACAGGTCGGGGCCGCCGGCTGGGTTGATCGTGCCGAGCACGCGCGTGAGAGCGGCCTTGTCGATGGCAGAGTCGATGAGGTCAAGCTCGTCGCGGATCGGGTCAAGGCCGGCGGCCTCGATGGCGTCGGTGTTCAGGAACGAATGATACAGAGTCTGCGATTTGGTGGCCGGGCAGTCGTCGGCGTCGAGGATGTCGCGCACCTGGTTTTCGGCGTCTTCGGCAAGCTTGTCGAAGGAGCCGTAGCGCGAACGATCGTCGGGTAGGCGGTAGGTGTCGATCCATGGGCCATTCACGTAGCGGAACAGGTCGTTGGTCGGCTTGATGACGGAGGAGAACGATGCCGGGTCGATGCCCGACGTCAGCGTTTCGGTTTCGTTGGTCATGGCCCTAAGCCTAATCGCGGTGGGGGAGAAGCGCTGGTGATGCAGATATTGCGTTATGGGCATTGCGCTGTCAGTGAACTAGACAGATTACCTAATTGTGGTGATGGTTCAAATTAGACAACTTGCCTAACAGGGTATGTGGAACCTGAATATGGACCTTGAGCTAAGGAGTTACGATGAGCAATCCGAACGAGGACCAGTGGAATGGCCAGACGGGTCAGCCCAACCAGAGCCAGCCGAGCCAGCCGAATCCGGCGGGCCAACCGGGCCAACCGCAGTATGGCGCGTATGGCAGCAATCATGGCGGCCAATATCCTCCGCAAGGTGCGCCGGGAGCGCAAGACACTCAGAATCAGCAGGCGCAGAACGGCCAGCCACAAGGCGGACCGAACCAGAACCCGTACTACGGCCCGTACGCCTACAATCCGAACTATGGCCCGAACGGCCAGCCGGCATGGGGGCCGGACGGTCGGCGGTATCAGGCGGACGGCCAATCGAATAGCCAAGCGGACGGGCAGCCGAATGGTCCATGGGGCGATCAAAGTCAACCCGGCTGGCAGCAGACCAACTGGTATGTCGGCAATTTCAGTCCATTCCGCCTGATCGAGGAATGGCTGCCGGAAAAGGCCAAGACCAAGATCCGCGTGATCTATGGCGTGGTCGGCGTGGCCGCCATCGCCTTGGGTGCTGCGCTGTTGCTGGTGCCGAACAAGACGCTGGCTTTGGCCGCATTGTTGCTCGGCGTGTATTTCGTGATTTCCGGCGTGGTGCGCATCGCCAGCGCTCTCGTGGAGCCGGGTCTGCCGGGCGGCTGGCGTGTGCTGGACGTGTTCGTCGGTATTCTGCTGACCTTTGGCGGCGTGGTGGTTGTGCGCAACTACGGCATGACCGGTCAGACGCTGGCATTACTCATTACTTTGATGGTCGGTTTCGGATGGATTATGGAAGGCGTGCTGTCGCTGGTTGAATCGTGGCGCATCCCGCATTCCGGCTGGGCCATCGTCTATGCCGTCATCTCGATTATCGCTGGCTTCGTGGTGCTGATGAGCCCGCTGAGCTCTGCCGTATTCATGATTATCTTCGGCGGATGCGCCATGGTGGTGATGGGGATTACTTCAGTGATTCGCGCGTTCACTTTCGGCAAGCGCAAGAAGTAGCGTGTGCTGAAGCGTTGCCGAGTCCAAAGCGTCCTTGTCGGGAATTGTTCCTGCAAGGGCGCTTTATCGGCTGTGTACATTGTCGCAGTGGAGTGCCGAACTTAGTGGTTGATTAAGCGTTGAGGCAGATAATAAATGATATTTCGGGCACCGCTTTTTATGACACGGATGGAGTGCCGTCAATGTTGATTGGTTAACAATCTGATCTTCTGCGGCAGTACGAGTGAAGGCGGGTGATTATTCCCGCCCGAACGGTACTGATCCTATAAAGGAGGACATTATGGTAGACCAGATGGTTTTGCAAACACAGCAGTGGCTGAATAAAACCTATGGGAATGATTCTCGATTCAACGCTGTCTCTGAAAATGGGCAAACCGGTTGGGAAACGATTTACGGTTTGACGCGAGCGCTGCAAATTGAGCTAGGTATCCAAACCACAGCCGATAATTTCGGTCCTTCTACGCGGAGTCTTTTTGCGAAGCGGTATCCTAACGGTGTCCAGCAGCAGAAAGACGGCGATGGGACCAAGTCGAATGTATATTCCATCATCCAAGGAGCGCTCTGGTGCAAGGGGTATTCAACTGGCGGCAATATCTCTCAACATTTCTATAGCGGTACCGGCTCGGCAATTAAAAAGCTTAAGACTGATATGGGCATTGGCGGTGATTCCAGTGTTGATGTCGAAATCATGGGAGCATTATTGTCGATGCAACAGTTCGTGTTGCTTGCCGATTATGGTGGCAGTGTGGCTGTTCGTAATGCGCAACAGCAGATTAATAGACAGTATCGCTCCTATACGGGGATTATTCCGACTGATGGCCTGTATGGTCGTGAAATGAATACTGCGCTCATTCAGGTGTTGCAAGCACTTGAGGGGTTTACTCCTGATGAAGCGACCGGCAACTTTGGTGACGGCACCCGTTCTCGACTGAAAACCATTACGTCTGCTAACGCATCAGCCAATGAATATTGGCTATGGCTCGCAAGTGTTGCGTTGGCTTGCAATGGCATTGGGGCACTCCGACTCATGTGTGGACAAGTTGATAACGCCCGAGATTTTGCGCACTTTGGTTTGGGCTTGAGATAGGGGCATGGCCCGTGTCCTGTGTACGATTTTCAGTCGCCAGACATTAGAAAACCGCGATTGGAAACGAGGGCACGAAGCCATGTCACAGCAGATTCTACAGGTCGACCAGGCCATGTTGGAAACCACCCTGGACCGGATGGTCCGCAAAAGCGTCGAGGAGACCCTGAACGCGATGCTCGACGCCGAGGCCGACGAGATCACCGGCGCCGCGCGCTACGAGCGCAGCGGGGACCGCAAGGCGTACCGGGCCGGCCACTACGAGCGCGACCTGACCGTCAAGGCCGGCAAAATGAGCCTGAAAGTGCCGAAACTCAAGGGCGCGGTGTTCGAGTCGGCCGTGATCGAACGATACCGTCGGCGTGAGGAGAGCGTCGAGGAGGCCTTGATCGACATGTACCTGGCCGGCGTCTCCACCCGCCAGGTCGATGATGTCAGCCGGCTCCTGTGGGGCGACCGCATGCCCTCGCAGACCCTGAGCGACAAGCTCAAGCGCGTCTATGCGGATATCGACGCATGGCGGGGCAGGCCCCTCGAACAGGATTACCCGTACCTGTTCATGGACGGCGTGTGGCACAAAAGGTGCTGGGGCGGGTCCGTGGAGAACGTGAGCATCCTGGTGGCCATCGGCGTCGGCATGGACGGGCGGCGCGAGGTGCTTTCGGTGGCCGAGGGCATGAAGGAGGACGCGGAAAGCTGGCGCGAATTCATCAAAGGCATGCTCGCACGAGGCCTCAAGGGCGTGAGACTGGTGACGGGAGATCGGTGCGCGGGGCTGGTCGCCGCCGCGGGCGAGCTGCTGCCCGATGCCCGCTACCAGCGGTGCATGGTGCATTTCGAGCGCAACATACTCGCCAGGGTCAACCCCGGGAACCGCGACTGGGCGGCCGACGCACTGAAGGCCGTGTTCTCCATGGAATCACGCGACAAGGCGTTGGAGAAGGCCGAATCCGTCGCCCGGGACATGGAATCCAGGAAACTCAAGGAGGCCGCCAAATGCCTGCGCGAGGGCATCGGCGAGACCACGACCTACCTGCTCGACGACTACCCGCGCGAGCATAGGCGTCGGATCCGCACCAACAACATGATCGAACGGCTCAACCGCGAGATCAGGCGCAGGACCCGCGTGGTCGGCTCGTTCCCCGACGGACGCAGCGCGTTGATGCTCGTCTGCGCGAGGGTCCGCTACGTGACATCCGACGAGTGGTCGACGCGCCGCTACCTCGACATGTCAAGGCTCGGTGAGACCGTACCAGCAGCGAACTGATCACCGCCACAGGGACGGGCGAAGACCAAAGTGCGCAAGAGTTCGGGCACTACC
>NZ_JBHEEA010000018.1:0-65154 GCF_041900695.1 Bifidobacterium sp. 2450 | reverse complement strand
GTCCTCCACGCGATATGAAGGAAACCGCCGACCGTCTTCCGGTTCGCGACCGTCATCGGCCACGCGCACTCCGCCTCGAAATCCCTGGTGGACCGGCTGCCCGGCCCCGCCCACGGCACGGAGGCGACCGTGACGCCGCATTCCGGGCGGTCCACGCGCGGCAGGGCGGCGACCAGTTCGACCCTCCGGCAGCCGAAGTCCTGGTGTCTCCAGCGACGCACGCCGCCGCCCCGGTCGTAACCATGACGGCGTCTGCCGCATCGGGAGCACCGGAGCATGCCCCTGCGCGGGCGCGGGCGGATCTCGAGCACGGGCACGGGGCGCAATGGGGAGTCGACGATGCACGCGTCCTCGACCACCATGCCTTTGACGTTGAGAAGCTGGTTGCATATGCCGTCCATCAGGCGCTTTGCGGCTGTGTGTTTCTCTCGGTCGAAAACATCCTACCCAAAAAGCGCTCTTCACTTACTCCCACAACAACTCAACGACGAACCACCACCCACAAAAACAGCAATAGCGCCGTAAATGATGACCCCCACAAAATCCTGTATATTGCCAATATATGTGATTTCGGCACACGATTGGCAATAGAGCTTGCGAAGGGGTGAGTATGCGTATTACCTTTCAACACATCACCCAGTTTCTGCTTGCGATTCCCCTATTGCCATATACCACTGCTGTAATCAAATATTTTTATTTGACTCAACCCGCTTTTTCCTCGTAAAATCAGACTGTTGGCCCCGCACGAGCGGGGATGATCCGTATTTCTGCTCGGCAACGCTTGCGACGCTTTCGTTGGCCCCGCACGAGCGGGGATGATCCGATTGGCCGGTGATGATAATGACGAATGACATAGTTGGCCCCGCACGAGCGGGGATGATCCGGCACAAATTAACGTTAATGCCAACCCCATCAAGTTGGCCCCGCACGAGCGGGGATGATCCGGGATGATAATCGGCTTAATTATCTTACTGCTAGTTGGCCCCGCACGAGCGGGGATGATCCGTCATCCACGAACGCCTGTCGCAACTCATCTTCGTTGGCCCCGCACGAGCGGGGATGATCCGCAACAAACTCTACAACAAACCGACGCTGGCCGGTTGGCCCCGCACGAGCGGGGATGATCCGGCATGGGTATGGGTCAGGCAATCCGGCTGTGAGTTGGCCCCGCACGAGCGGGGATGATCCGGTCACCCAGCCCGCTCGGCATGCCTTTGGACGGTTGGCCCCGCACGAGCGGGGATGATCCATTCCCGTACGAAAACCCTTATGAGCCATCCACGTTGGCCCCGCACGAGCGGGGATGATCCGTTTCAATCCATGCACCGTTACCGAACTGTGGGGTTGGCCCCGCACGAGCGGGGATGATCCGAGAAACCGCTGCGAAACACAGCGGCCAAATCCGTTGGCCCCGCACGAGCGGGGATGATCCGCAAAACCATACGGACACGCAAAACAACACCAAGTTGGCCCCGCACGAGCGGGGATGATCCGTTTCGACCTTTAAAAACGGATACGCCATTACCGTTGGCCCCGCACGAGCGGGGATGATCCGTCGTATAGGGTGTCTATGTCGTTGTCGTATTTGTTGGCCCCGCACGAGCGGGGATGATCCGGACACAACCATAGCCATACAACATAGAAGTGTGTTGGCCCCGCACGAGCGGGGATGATCCGGCCTCCTTCCGTTAGTTGGCTCCGAGCAGGTCGTTGGCCCCGCACGAGCGGGGATGATCCGTTCCGCCATGATAAGTTTGTTACGTTGGCTAGGTTGGCCCCGCACGAGCGGGGATGATCCGTTCGTGAAAACGTTACGGGCGGACACCGATTAGTTGGCCCCGCACGAGCGGGGATGATCCGCAACGCGACTGATAACCAATACGAGACAATCGGTTGGCCCCGCACGAGCGGGGATGATCCTGGTGTCAAAAAGCTCACTCAATGAGTCCGCGTGTTGGCCCCGCACGAGCGGGGATGATCCTGGCACGCTTGCCCTCAAAAGTGCTGCTGTCTAGTTGGCCCCGCACGAGCGGGGATGATCCGACGCATTCGTCCGCCCTAACCAATTTGCCAAAGTTGGCCCCGCACGAGCGGGGATGATCCGGTTTCGGATGACGTTTCAAAAACTTGGGTTCTGTTGGCCCCGCACGAGCGGGGATGATCCGGCGTCGATACCGTCGAGACAACGCCACAGTTCGTTGGCCCCGCACGAGCGGGGATGATCCGTCGGCCTGCATGTTGTACACGTCCGCGCCGCAGTTGGCCCCGCACGAGCGGGGATGATCCGAACTTTGATTGCCATTTCAACGTTACGAACGTGTTGGCCCCGCACGAGCGGGGATGATCCGCACAAGGAATTTAAGATTACGGCGATATTCGAGTTGGCCCCGCACGAGCGGGGATGATCCGCATGGCGTGTTGCGTTTCCACCATGTCATATCGTTGGCCCCGCACGAGCGGGGATGATCCGGATGACGCCGAAGAACTGCTGAAGATGCATCGGTTGGCCCCGCACGAGCGGGGATGATCCGTACTGCCGGTTCATGGGGTCAAACAGGTAGCGGTTGGCCCCGCACGAGCGGGGATGATCCGCTCGTTTTTGATACCGTCCGGGATACTGCTAGGTTGGCCCCGCACGAGCGGGGATGATCCGGGTTCAGAATATCGCAAGCATTACCCAGCAAGGTTGGCCCCGCACGAGCGGGGATGATCCGTACGCGGGTATTACCTGAGTATCACGGCCCGCGTTGGCCCCGCACGAGCGGGGATGATCCGGATTTTGGCTACGCGCCTGAATACGCCCGAATGTTGGCCCCGCACGAGCGGGGATGATCCGGAACGGGATGCCCCCATTCCAACAGTTATTAGGTTGGCCCCGCACGAGCGGGGATGATCCCCCATTGTGTCGCCGCGTCGAGCATGAGTGTAAGTTGGCCCCGCACGAGCGGGGATGATCCGCGATAGGTTGAAGTTTGTGGTGTGAGCGTATCGTTGGCCCCGCACGAGCGGGGATGATCCGAGTATCATACCGTGATTTTCGGCTATGGTTATGTTGGCCCCGCACGAGCGGGGATGATCCGACTTTTGGGCGACATTGCCGCCTAAGATGGACGTTGGCCCCGCACGAGCGGGGATGATCCGCTGTGCCGCGTTAATTGGTACGACGATTATCAGTTGGCCCCGCACGAGCGGGGATGATCCGAAATTGGGTACTGGTCCTTGCGATTCATTTCGGTTGGCCCCGCACGAGCGGGGATGATCCGAACTACCAGACCACCAGAGAAATGGAAAGGAGGTTGGCCCCGCACGAGCGGGGATGATCCGTCGCTCAAAAAATTTGCGAATACATCGGAGTCGTTGGCCCCGCACGAGCGGGGATGATCCGGTTGCAGATGCCCTTGGGCATTCACGGGCCTCGTTGGCCCCGCACGAGCGGGGATGATCCGCAGTGGCAGAAGTGTCGAAAAACCCAGCTCAAGTTGGCCCCGCACGAGCGGGGATGATCCGACATGCCGCTACATGTTGATATCATATCATTTGTTGGCCCCGCACGAGCGGGGATGATCCGCCATCGGATGTGTGGTAATTCTGAGTACCTGCGTTGGCCCCGCACGAGCGGGGATGATCCGTACGCGACCAGGTGGGACGAATCCGAGCACCTGTTGGCCCCGCACGAGCGGGGATGATCCGTACGCGACCAGGTGGGACGAATCCGAGCACCTGTTGGCCCCGCACGAGCGGGGATGATCCGAACGGCTGGGCATTCCTTGAATTGTCATGGAAGTTGGCCCCGCACGAGCGGGGATGATCCGCTCGCCCAACGCACGGGCAACACCGCCGAGCAGTTGGCCCCGCACGAGCGGGGATGATCCGACGTGGTACAACGTCAACCGGTTGGATTCCACGTTGGCCCCGCACGAGCGGGGATGATCCTGGGAGGTGGACGATGAGCTATAAAGCGAGGATGTTGGCCCCGCACGAGCGGGGATGATCCGTACGCGGCTGAGGCCTACAAGACGGCTGGCGTGTTGGCCCCGCACGAGCGGGGATGATCCGGCCAAGTCCGCGTTCGACCGTATCCCGGATGGGTTGGCCCCGCACGAGCGGGGATGATCCGGCCGGTTACCTGAAGACCCTGAAGGGCATGAGGTTGGCCCCGCACGAGCGGGGATGATCCGAACGCATCGTTGAAATGCACTCTGACCTGTCCGTTGGCCCCGCACGAGCGGGGATGATCCGAGCCGGTGCCGCCCGATGTGGTGCCACGGTAGGTTGGCCCCGCACGAGCGGGGATGATCCGCGCCGTAGTCTGAGAGCCATACGTGTTGGCCTGTTGGCCCCGCACGAGCGGGGATGATCCTAAGTGAATTTTGTCATACACTCCAGCGATTGCGTTGGCCCCGCACGAGCGGGGATGATCCGGCGCTTGGGGCCGATACAGTGGACAAGGCGACGTTGGCCCCGCACGAGCGGGGATGATCCGCCCATAGAGCTGAGTTGAATGATAAAATCTGCGTTGGCCCCGCACGAGCGGGGATGATCCGCTCTGGTGTGCCGAACGCGATTGATAATACGCGTTGGCCCCGCACGAGCGGGGATGATCCGTTTTCAGAGCGTAGATTGCTGGGCAAAAAGTCGTTGGCCCCGCACGAGCGGGGATGATCCGTCCTCGCGCACCTGGGCCGCGCCCTTGCCGTCGTTGGCCCCGCACGAGCGGGGATGGATCCGGACCAGTCGCTGATCGGCCAGTGGCGCGCCTCGTTGGCCCCGCACGAGCGGGGATGATCCGGAGACAGTGGCATGATATATAATGACGCGACTGTTGGCCCCGCACGAGCGGGGATGATCCGACGTTGGCAATTCATTTACTTACGTCGGACTGGTTGGCCCCGCACGAGCGGGGATGATCCGCACTACCACGGGATAGTGCAGTTACCGGCAGAGTTGGCCCCGCACGAGCGGGGATGATCCGCAGTTTGGTGGTGTCGTCCTGCTGGAGCTGGAGTTGGCCCCGCACGAGCGGGGATGATCCGCAAGGCCCTGTATCGTCGGACGCACGATATGCGTTGGCCCCGCACGAGCGGGGATGATCCGTGCCTTCCACCTTCGCGAGCATCAACGACGCCGTTGGCCCCGCACGAGCGGGGATGATCCGGGTTTGCCGGGACGCATCACCAGCGCCATCGGGTTGGCCCCGCACGAGCGGGGATGATCCGGCCAGACGCCGTCCATGTCGACCTGCGTGACCGTTGGCCCCGCACGAGCGGGGATGATCCGAACGCATCGTTGAAATGCACTCTGACCTGTCCGTTGGCCCCGCACGAGCGGGGATGATCCGAGGGCGCATAGAAGCCGGAACCGTTGTAGGTGGTTGGCCCCGCACGAGCGGGGATGATCCGAAGGCCGTGGCGAAGATGGGCGCGACCTATAAGTTGGCCCCGCACGAGCGGGGATGATCCGCGAATGATAAAAAAACTCGCCCGAACGAATCGGTTGGCCCCGCACGAGCGGGGATAATCCGAAGGAATAGGAATCCGCGCCGACTTCGCCCGAGTTGGCCCCGCACGAGCGGGGATGATCCGGTCACCGACAATATGGCCGAAGACCTCTCCTAGTTGGCCCCGCACGAGCGGGGATGATCCGGATGATTTCACGCCCGAATTCATCGAACCATTGTTGGCCCCGCACGAGCGGGGATGATCCGCTTTGCCTCTGGCGTCCAATAAATCCACGGTAGTTGGCCCCGCACGAGCGGGGATGATCCGCCCAAACGCAGGCAACCCGCGTTCAAACCCTAGTTGGCCCCGCACGAGCGGGGATGATCCGGAGGCGCTCGACATGGTACGGGGTTTGTATGAGTTGGCCCCGCACGAGCGGGGATGATCCGTCGAAACCATGGCCCGCGCACTCTACCTCGGCGTTGGCCCCGCACGAGCGGGGATGATCCGGAACAACCAAAATGAACATCAACCAATTCAAAGTTGGCCCCGCACGAGCGGGGATGATCCGTCGAAACCATGGCCCGCGCACTCTACCTCGGCGTTGGCCCCGCACGAGCGGGGATGATCCGTCACCGGCTACGAGCGGGGATGATCCGACGGGGATAACCCCCCGACTGATGTTCCGGTCTAAAGAGCCGGTTGCATGGGATCCCCGTTACTTTAATTCTACCATACGTTGGCCCCGCACGAACGGGGATGATCCGCCAAAACGCTCGAAATTATCCGTAGGTGTTCCGGGCCTCGCATAGCCGCATCCCCGAGATCGTCGAGCTTTCCAAAAAATCAGGAGACGCCGCCCCGACATCCCACGCACCATCGAACCGGGCTGCTCCAGCGCCAGGCTCGAGGCGTTCGACAACAGGATCAAGGTCACCATCCGCATGGCCTACGGCTTCCACCGCGTCACCAACCTCATCGCCCTGATCATACTCCGATGCAGCGGACTCGACATCCGACTACCACAACCCACAATCTAACCCACAAAAACAGCAGAAGCCTCTCAGATAATCGCGGATGTTGATTCCTCAGCTCAATAGGCATCCGGAATGAGGCATCGGTATAGCGGCAGGGAGGCCATTGGGACTAGATATCCTCATCTCGCATGAAACCAACCTCCGTCACCGTACACGGCATCACTATCTTCTTCCATATCTCCGATAACGTGAGGCCTTACTCCAACCAGTTTTCTTTGCCTCGTTCTTACGCTGCTTTTGATTTGTATTCGGCCTCATGATGAGCTCGAGTCCGTCAAAATCGACAGGCTGCCATTCTTGACCGCATACCTTGAATGACATTCCCTGTTCGTTATCGGCCAGGTACACCATGATGGCGCGGCCGACCCCAATATTTTCAAGTATTTGATTCCATAGCAGTTCGCGGACACGCGCCGTGACCTTTCCCACGTATACTCCCGGAGAAATCTCCATCAGCCACCGAGTAAGATGTCCGCGTAACTTGGGAGGAGATACAGTAAGCACAATTACAATCATTCGAGTACATCCCTATGCTTAGAAATCGGGATTATCGTCGTTGAATAGGGCAATAGCTGATTCAGCGTCCTCTCCTACAAATACAGAACTATGATTACCGTCAGCAATCTCCGGCGAGTAATTCTTGCCAGCCTCCTGATATCCAGAAGCACCTGCCCACAACTTCGTAGTGATGTCTTGTACTTCCAAAGGCGAGTCATCCAATTCCTCTGGAGATAGCAATAGCGACCGAATATCATGTACGCAACGTTTGAGGAATTTGCCATCCTTCATCCGGTCGCGCACACCTCTGCGAGCTGCAGCATCTACATCCGAGACTTGTTCTGCCACCAAATCAAATGCCAAAGGCACTGTGATATTAACCTTGTATAAATCAGCGATGTCATATACAAAGCTTCTCTCGTTTCGCGCATGGACAAAGCCCAATCCAGGAGCACAACCGAGTGAAACAATCACTGCATGCACCACGCCGTACAGCGCCGTATTTGCCGCAGAAAGCGCACGATTCACGCTATCGGCATCATCAAAATCCGTGACCTTGTAGGACCTACCAGACCATGGAACACCGGTACGTTCAGACTCATGTTCATATGCACGTCGAACTCGCGTTCCCTCCTTGCCGAGCAGCTGCTGCATGGTAAGGCCTTCCGTCGACTCGTCCGGAAACCTCATCGCGTACATACGACGGGCAACCTTCACCCGGGTACGTTCAGACGATACCAGTTTCGCCTGTGCTTCCAGCAAACGTGAGGATTGGGCGAGCGACGCTCCGTGACAGTAATATCGCACTCCCCTCTCTCCGACCCATATGCAAGTGGAACGGGATTCCGCCAGCAAGCAGATTGCCGCATAAGTGATATTGCTACCAGGTCCGAGCATCAGCACGCTCAGCGCGGCGGCCGGCACATGGACTGTGCCCCGAGAGTCGGTGATGGTTACTGCATTGTCCGCACGGTTGACAACACAATGCTCAGCGTATAGGAATGTCATGCGATCCTGCATGCGCACCAACGACGGCAACGACGGCGGTCTGACGCCCGGTATCTTACTCATAGTGCGCTGTTCCCCGTACGATAATCGTCTGCCAATGGCACGAGCGTCAACAATCCAAATCCATATCCCTTGGCCCGCCCTATGCCATCCAGCAAAGCCGTACGCAACAACTCAGGGTCATCAACCACCAACACACCGTCGTATACGGCTGATGTCAGGGTGACGGTTGAACCTTGTCTGGTGAAATCAATCGTCTGAGAGTCTTTTACCACTACCTCCGGTAGTTCCAGACGATTGATAGGCATATGGAATCCACATTCCCGCGTTTTTCGTTGCAACCACTGCAGCTGCTCGTCAATGCGAGAAATGCCCACACGCCGACCACGCCGACCACGCTCTGCAGAGGGAAGAGATTTAGTCGGATTGGCCCGAAGACGAAATCCCCATTCTTGTCCGATGCTCAGACGGTCAAGGAACGGCTCGTATGCACAGGACGCCAAATCACTTGGTCCCACATCGAGTTCGTCATGTAATACCCGAATATCCGGCACGGCATCAGATACAACATACAACCGGCTTGACGCTCCGCCCCGGCCCTTATCCAAGCGCCAAAGCGATCGTCTACCTCCAACACGATTCGGATCAAGAGATTTGGCGATAATGGCATGTTGCCGTTCCAACGATGCCATCGCCCAGCGAGCATGCCTGCTGCGAGCATCCACCATAATCCTGGTGAACTGTGTCATCACGTTTCCTCCTTCGCATCGTATGATTCGTGATGTGTCCCGGAATCCTGCGTGGCATTTCGAACGGCATCAAATATTGCATCCCCTCCGTCGAGGGTGCCATTATGGCCCGCACCTTCCGTCGTTTCAACGGTAGGAGCTGGCTTCGTGTCATCGGCAAGATGCATGACGCCTCGTGTACTCCATCGACGTTCACGAGGATTGAAGCTCACCGGCTCATCTGCAATCGTGTCGATGAATTCGCTCCTGTTTTCCGTATCATTCGCACTAGGTTCCACAACA
This sequence comes from Bifidobacterium sp. 2450, assembly GCF_041900695.1. Classification (NCBI taxonomy): domain Bacteria; kingdom Bacillati; phylum Actinomycetota; class Actinomycetes; order Bifidobacteriales; family Bifidobacteriaceae; genus Bifidobacterium; species Bifidobacterium sp. 2450. The sequence continues at coordinate 56,142 of NZ_JBHEEA010000018.1, read as the reverse complement.
ATCCGCGCGAAACACCGTTCCGGGAAAGTCACCGAGCCACGTAGCGCCTTGCGTTGGTACCATTCGTCAGCATGCCACGGAGCATTATGCAACGCGTTCTCCAGCGTCTCGTCCGACATCCACGTCTGTATTGGCCCATCGGGAGGGCAGGATCGTCGCCCGAGAAAAATTGGGTAGTACGGTGATGCCAATGCGCATCGGTACTGTTTCAATTCGTCACCATCCCGGCTTTCAATACCTACCAAAAACACAGAGTCCTGTAGATAATATCGAATCGATAGCGGCAGCATTTCCTTCTTCGAACTTCCAGGACGCTCATTCTTCAAATCTTCCGCTGTGTGGAAATCGGACATTATGGTGCCCGGTTGGTCAATGCGCACACCGAACCGAAGCCCAGCAAACCGTGTCAATGGTTCGTCTCGACCAATGCCCAATGCGGCAGCCAGCATACCGATAACGCCGCTTTTCGTCGGCATCATCTCGGTCTCGCGACGGGTGAACCTGCTGCTCGCACCCCATGATTGCATAGGCGCGGCCAATCTCATGAGCAGTACCGGCATGTCACGACTCCTGAACGCCCATCTGCATAGTCGGTTGGTTCGATTGTTCCGAAAGACGCTGTGCCACCGTCGTCTCAATGCATTCCAACATCTGGCGCAGGGTGGAGCGTCGCTCGACCAGTCCGTCCGGGCCTTCAGCTGCCTCCGTCGCATCACCGATACGTACTACCCACGTATTCACTGGCGTAATGCCATACGCATCGTCAAGCTCCCGCTCTCGCTGCACCAATGCCTCAGTCGCATGACGTACGTAATCGGGTTCGACCGGCTTCTGGAATGCACCGACAAGATTCACCGCCTGCGTATCACGAATGTTGACCACTACCAGATCCGGCAAAGTGCCTTGGGCAAACGTATTAATTTTGCCTTTCGGCATGCTGGTGACGAATGCCTGCACAAATGCCGCAGCAGCCTTGGCGGTCACGCTGGCATCGCCCAACGTATCATTCAGCCTGTTCGCATCGACATTCGCATACCGGTAGTAAGTCGCGGCGTTGAACTCAATCTGGCCAATCATGGCCGCTCCAGCATCACTTTCATCATCATTGTTCTGCTTGACGTCATCGACTGCGGTAAAGAAATCCGATTCCGCATCAACCGCCTGCACGCTGATGGCATGAGCGACCTGAGCCGCGGCATCCACGTTGAGATCGGTGGCATCGGCGACCATACGACCGAACAAAGCCACATCAATGGACCGATCGTCCGACACAATCTGCTTGATACGTTTCTTCTCCGACTTCACAAACTTAACCGGATCATTCTGAGCCAAAGCTTCCACCGCAATGTCCGCCAAACGGTCATACTGCCGATTGCCCATAAACAACAGATAGCCAGACTGTTGCAATTCATTACCGGCATCACCTGCGGCATTTTTTCTCGCCCGTGGTTTGGTCAGTTTGATGCCAGCTCCGTCGCTAAGAATACTTTCCGCAATCTTAGCTGCCAGTTCTGCGTCAGTCTGAGGAGTCTGTTCGAGGATGCGATTACGCAACAGTTCCACGATCCGCTTGGTACGGACGCCTAGATCACGCGGATCTAGCAGGTCCCTAAATGTCTCGCGGGTAGGTCGTTTCCATGCCTGGCTGGAAACTCTAGCACGAGTAACGCCACCATATTCCACCGTTTTGGGGCTTCCTGTATCGTCTCGATTCAGGTTGCCTGCCGCGGTCGTCTCCAAGATATGGATTTCCACGATAGTGCGGCTCGAGTTATTGGATGCGTTCATGAGTGAGTTCCTTTCTAAAAATATGGAATGACGCAATAACTGATGTTTGGTTCAGACGTTTCAAATTCCACTAAATGATCCGAATAATCAGATGATTTCAGGCGATTCTCCAACACTATCGTCAGTCTGTTTGCGTCGGTAACCGCTTTGGAAATCCCGCCCCCATCTGGCGCGCACGGCGTTTGCATGACTGCGAGTGGATCGTAACGCCAACAAATCCTGAGCCAGAAGGCCATAATTCAATGCAATCCGCTCACGTCTGAGCAGACTAATCAGGCTACGTGCGTGGCGGACGAGTTCCTTCCAACTACTGGCCGTCTGCATCTGGCTGAATACTCGTCTGATACCGGATTCATTGAAATTGCCATAAGCCATCCGCCCCACCGCGCGTCCCAGAGACACATCCGCATCGGTATGCATCGACTTATCATGAATAGACTGCTGGTGTGTTGCAAACAATGTGAGCGTGGCATGCGCAGCACGTTCACGAGGCGATGGGGTGTCAGTATAACAGTCGACGTCTGTTCCGCAGACATCTGATTTCGTGGGATCAGGAATTGTCCAGACGAATATATCGGGATCGGCCCCCACCTCACGTCCTACGGCATGACGTAAACGTGCAACCGCAGCGATAGAATATGGATCGTTTCGCAGATATCCAGCACGGTAAATGCCCGCTTCATCACGGCCACCAGTCGCCAGACGACGCACTTGGCTACTGACCCACATGCCGAACGAGGTGAGGCGTGACGCTCGCTCCTTGTCTTGTTCCGTCATTGTTCAGTCTCCTTGTCTTGTGATGGTTCAGGAACTACCGATCCAGATGCCGAAGCATCCGTCGAAAAGATGGATTTCAATCTGCTTCTGAACCATATTTCCGCGAGTGCCACGCTGTAATGCCGAACAGTGCCATTGCTGTCGGTCACATCCCTGCCAACGATGGCCTGAGGAGATGCTTGCGCCATGATTTGGGACGCCAGACGCAGAAGAATCGTTTTGGCGGTGCGGCTCCATTGTGTCTGCAGTTCATACAAATCGTTGTCATGATCGATGCCTCGTACCCATTGGCGAAACACGCGATCGAATGTGGTGTACCCCAGCTCCGATGCCTGACGTTGCGCCGATTCAGATGGCAGTCCGGCTGCCGATGCAATGTTGGCCGCTAAGGTGCGCAGCGAGGAAACGCCTTGGTCGGTGTTGTCTACTGCCTGCCGCAGCATCTGTCCCATCTTCGGGTTCCTCGATGTGATTACGATGAGATTCAGGTCAAGCATGTCGTCAACGGCAGCATCAATGACCGCATCATTGTTTCCGTATTCAACGCCGAATGCGTGCAGCCGGATGGGTATTGCATCATTCCAACGCATTGCTGATCGTACATGGGAGAGCCACGTCATCGTATATGGTCGCAACGCATTGTCCGTATTGGCATTGCTCGTGTCCTCACCACTGGTCAGCAACGGCAATCCTCGCCACAAGGCGCGCGCGGAATCATGCTTGCGCGGCATATAAACCACTTGCCGCTTTAAAGCCTTTTCTTGCGTTGGGCTGCGCCTCCAACCGGTCATGGTCTCAAAGTACTGCGCATTTTGCGGTTTCAACCGATCTCCATTGCATACCAATACTCCTGTGACCATCTCTCCTTCATGGGTGAGCAACATGCGTCTGGACTGCCATGTCATCAGCGTCGCTGGCCCGTGGAAGTACGAGGTGTCCGCAGTTCGTTCGACTGGTTGATCGAATCCCGTGGCAGGATGTGATTCCAACAGCTCGCGTTCCCACACCGGGATATCGTCCGACCAGTGGGCATTGGTAATGCCGAGTCCCAGAGCTTCGCATCCTGCAAAGTTGAGAATCAACGTCTGCCAGAGATTAGCGCCCTCAATCAGATATCCGCCAAGATGCCCGGCCCATGCAACCCCTATTGGATATCCTTTGCCTCCCTTGACACGCGGATCACCGACTGCTCCCGACTTGATACCCGAAGCGTCATACGCTTGCACGGTGACCAGCCATCGTGCGGCTTCCGCCGCACTGATGGACCGTAGGCCTTCGCCCAGCCGTGTCGTGAACAACGGTTCTCCACTCGGCACATCCAGAATTAGTCGTTCCAACCCAGAGACTTCATGTTTGGCAGTGCGCAGTCCAGCGACCTGGTAAAACGGCGCTTTGCCATCGAACAGGTCAAATCTCCAACACCATGTCTCGCAATAATCACGTATTGCATACATGATGTCAGGATCATCAGCGCCAGCGTCGTAGAGATCTTCTTTCCACTCCTCAGCGGTAATGTCGCTGCCGAAACGGCCGTACAAAATGGCCACAAGCAGGCGGACAATCGCAAACCGCTGCAATGGGATTTCCCCGTCGATGCTTCTGATGTCGCATGCCCGTTCGAACGTTTCGATGATGGACAGCTCCCTATGCTCGTTATTGTTCAGCATCGTGACCGGAATCCATGGGCGGTTCATCAGATTGAACGAGACCTCATTATTATTCAACATCCGCTGTCAGCCCCTTCTCCATTGAATAGTGCACATGCAATGTTTTCATTGTCTCACTTTCCTTGCGCGAATCGTGAATGATATACGTCGCATTCCCATCGCCGTCCAGTACAACAAGCAGTTGTCCGGCCAGTTCGCGGTTTTCCATATATACTTTCCATTGCTCTGGAACGTCGTTCTCCAGTGATTCGATAACTGCGTCGATACTGCATCCTTTCAGCGAAGATCGACTCAAGGAAATCGTGCAGGACAGGATGTCTCTGACCTGCTGCCGGTTCGGAACTCCGGTTCCCGCCGGCAACGGCGCAGATGACGAAAACGTCCATGAAGGCAATTGCAAGTTGCCATCCATGTCTCGTTGCAGCATTATGACCTCGAATGAATCGTCGCTCTCCCGAACCCCAGCGGATACCAGCTGCTCCCGAGATCCTCCCGGAGTATCAGGATCGGGCATGTTCACGTATAGCCATCCATCGAGAGAGAACGGCTGGCGACGATCCATCGGCGTGAAAATCCGCAGCTGACTTGCTTGATTCTCACTGTTCGCAATCACTCCTTCCATACAAGTGCGTGCCGATTGTTCACCATCCTCACCTGGTCTCCAGGCATCCGGACAAATATCATCGGAGCCATACACCGTCTGAACTAATTGAGGGATATCATCTGGGACACAGATTGTCGTGAAACTCTGTGAGCCTATGCGCAGCACCGATAGAGACCTCATCAACAGGTACCGCTGGTATACCTGTTCTAATCCTCTCGCGAACCGCGGCGGTTGTTCATCATCGACCTTCTCCACGCCAGTGATGATCATATGGGCACAACGCAGGGGTTCTGGACGTTCACACTCCGCTATGCCGCGCCGATGCCGATGCAGACGACCTGCACGCTGCAAAATCAGGTCTATTGGAGCCACGTCGGTAATCATCAGGTCGAAATCGACATCCAGTGATTGTTCCACGACTTGCGTGGCAACGACGACACCACTGCGACATCCCTGGTCGCCGTACTTGCCATACCGGTTTATCAGGTTCCGATCGATACGGGCACGATCACAGGCTAAAAACCGTGAGTGAGCCAACACGACATCCACATCCATGCATCGCGACAGCAAATCATACGTATGTTGTGCCCGTGCGACCGTATCACGGATGACCACCGCGCACCCACCATCACGAAGATAGCTCTTCAGTACACCGACCAACGCGTCATCATCATCCGAAATCATAGAGATAGTCACATCCAAGGCACGACCGGATGGTTCCGGAGATACATCAACAAAACCACCGGCATTGGATACCGAAATCAGCGGATAACGCAAATCCAAACGATTAGGAATGACCTCAGGCGCCATGTCAACAGTTCCTGCAACCTGTTTGGCATTTCCTCCCTCAACCGCTGCTACCGATACCGAACGGTTGTACTTCATTTTGCGATCCAGCAATCTTCGCCGACCTTGGGATTGCATCGAACCAGCATCATTGCATACTTGCTGTCGTTCCTCTACGCACTCCACCGTATCTGCCGCTTTTGCCCCTTGCTGATAAGCGTCCAAAAACGCTTTACGCCTCGATTGCGGCAATGTAGCACTGAGCATAATCACCGGCACCCCATAAGCGCCAAGCCAAGCCAACACAGTTTCCATATACACATTCATGTAGGCAGTGTTCGAATGAATCTCATCCAAAATCACCACCTTGCCGGCAAGCGCCATATGCCTGAGCACCACATGCTTGCAACGCAAACCTGCCATAAGCACCTGGTCAATGGTGCCTACGACAAAATCAGACAGGTTGCCACGCTTTCGACCAGTAAGCCACGAATTAACTACGGCTTGCAAGCTCTCAGACGATTTGGCGTTATCGGCGTCACCATCGACAAAGCCTTCCGAAGACCTAGTCTGTAACGAGCGAGCAAGTCCGTGCCCATCATCGAACCAGCGTTCCCGCAGAGTTTCATAATCGTCATTCAATTCACGTTTTCCGTGCGCCAAGAAAAGCGATGTCACCATACACCGGTCGGCGGCCGGCAGATGTTCAATCCAATCCAAGACACGACCAAACATCGCGTTGACAGTTGCTTGCGTGGGCAACGTATAGTAGATGCCGCCACAGTGGAATCGCGACGCGAGAATCTCCGCGGACAGCAACGCCGCTTCAGTTTTGCCCTCTCCCATGTTGGCTTCGACAATCATCAGACTGGGTTCGGTTATTGTCTGGGCCATACGGATGGCCTCACGCTGCACTGGACGTAAACGGGCTCCAGGAATGTCAAATTGTTCCCCGAACAATGTATCGGGATCACGCATTATTAGTGCAGGATTCCAAGGTTTTGGCAGCCCCAGCATGTTCCACGCCCGTGCCGCACGACGTTGCGGGTTGAAACGGGTCTCGTCTCGATTATCCGAAGATGGTACATTCAGCGGGCATAACCTGCTGTCACTGGCAATCCAATCAGCGATGATGACCAACGCAGTCAACAGGATTTGTGTTCTCCTGCGCAATGGACGCTCCTGCAGTTCTTGCAGAATCGGCACAGACTCAGTGACGTCGGCAACCCAGTCGAGCATTTCGAATCGCACATCCTGCCATGCTTGATCACCGGAGAACAGTTCGCAATCCCACCGATGTAACAGTTCCTGTTTGGTGTCAGTCAGCGATGTGCCGTGATGCCCCGCAACAATACCTGCAATACCATGCGCCAATGTTTCGATTCCCGTACGAAAACCCTTATGAGCCATCCACGATTCAACAGCCCCGCAACCAACGAGTTCGTGACGGAACTGCGACCGATCTTGACTGTTCCCGATACTTGGATGAATGCGAAGCCCGGTCTGGCGAACACTATCGGCGAGGCGTGACATCTGCACCACAAAGGCAGGTGACACCTTGCCTATGTCATGAATCGCCGCGATGAATCGGTACAACAGCCGAGCTGCACGCTCTGAACCAACATCTTCGCTGATTATTATCTTGATATCATCGGCGACGAACTTATCCCATACGAGTAAAGCAATCTCGCCAGTATCCTCCAGATGCTGCCACAGTTGAAGGTAATGGTCATCACCCGGATTGAGATACACGCTTTTTGCCCACACCGACAGCGCCCTAGCAGACAGATTCGGACGGCCTTTCGAAAAATGAGCGTCATGCATAATCACCGCCTCCTCAGCTGTGCGGCATACTCATCCAAGACTTGCAAGATTCCTCGATGAATCCATACCTTGTTACGTCGCCCACCAGTAATCTGTTTAAGCACCCCTCGCTCTGCAAGCGTTTCAATGGCTCGTCGAGCAGTCATTGTTCCCAGTCCAAGATGCTGGACTAGGTATTCCTGATTGATAATCGGTTGTTCGATAAGAGCCGGAAGAACACTCCAAGCCGCAGCGTCTTTACGTAGGCCCGATAATAATTCCCGCGACTGGTTCAATTGGCTATCTAATGAATCAATCAATTGCATCCCTGTTGCAGAGGCATAGCGACATGCATGTGCAAAGCATTCAACAATGGGACGAGCGTTGCCGTCACGAAATGCCATTAGCGCATCGAAATATCGACCTGTATCCGTCAGCAAGCCAGCAGATACTGGCGGCGTAACATTGCGAATCAGCCCCTTATTGCGCAGCACTGCATGAACCAGAGCACGACCGACTCTACCATTGCCGTCCGCAAACGGATGGATGGTTTCAAATTGAGCATGTGCGATAGCGCACTGCAAAATCACAGGAAGATCATTCCGACGCAGATACAGCAGCAAATCATCCATCAAAGGTTCGATGAGTTCAGGCTGCGGACCGACGTGCCGCGCATGCACCGGCCCCGCAGAACTTCCCCCGATCCAAACAAGCTGATCGCGAAAGCGGCCTGCATAGGACTGCATTCCAGGCTGCGCCAACAATAGCGACTTATGCATGTTAAGCAAATGCTGTTTGTCGAACTCCTCAGACAATGCCAGCGCGGATTCCATAGCATGCACATTGCCTACCACAACCGCAGCATTACCACCCTTACCTTCGCCCAACTCCTGCAAAGCAAGGTTTTTTGCCCCAACCGTGAGATTTTCAATCTGCGAAGATGACGTGGATTCAGTCCGAAGCAGAATCGAAAACATCGGACCAAGCACCCTACTTTTTATACCGAATTTAGCGCCGGCATATATATCTAGCTCTCCTAATGCATGAGCAGACTCCTCCAATGTCGCACTAATATCAGTCGATACAATTACAGATAATCCAGCAATGCTTGCAGGAATCGCAGACCAGTATTCGCCTGTCTCCCTCACACGTTCAGAGCGGGAAAGGTACGCATCACTGTCTGGGTGCCAAAAGTGCGGCTCCTTGCCCATAGGAGGAACCGAGATCGGTGTTAGCTCCTGATCTGTCATGTTCACTCCTTTGTAATAACAGTTATCGAAATAAGTGTTAAATTAAAACCATTTCTGACTTATCTTGTTAATAATGAATTAGCATACTACAGCCATCACACCCCCGCAACTGCAGGGAAGTCGACAACCAAATCTGTCTTATCGGATCACTCCCGCAAACTGCGGGACAGCGCGAGTAGATTATCACCAAGAGTACCCTCAGCCCATTCACAGCGAATCCAGCCTAGTTACTCTTGTTGCAGTTACTCCACCGTAAACGTCACTGAATCGCTCTTCACCTTGGGATGATCCTTCAGGCTCAGCTGAGCCACATACGTTCCCGCGTTCACGCGAGGCCAGTCCGCCTCATCCGTGCACTCGGTCAGCGCGGCATTGGAATCGGCATTCCATTTGAGCTGCTGAATGTCTTTGTCTCCCTTGGCCATCAACAGCATGCGGGAATCCGTGGCGCACAAGGCGGAGGTATAGACGGTTTGCTGACCGGAAGTAATGGTGAGCACGCGGCCCGCATCGGATCCATCGACCAGACAGCTGTCGGAACCGTCATGCACGATCTTGGCGGTGAATTCCAATGACCCGCCAACCGGCACGGATTGGGACGCCGAGCTCAGATCAAGCGACAAATTCTTGGCCGAGCAATCCTTAACGCCACTGGTTTTCTTCGGCGTCGGCACGGTGTCGCGGGAAATGGCATACACCTCGTCATGATGAATTGCCGTGTTGATGGCTCCGACACCACGGCCAAGGCTGTAGACGCAAAATACGATTAACGCGAGAACTAACACCAATGCCACACCAACCACGATGCGGCGGCGACGGTACATCACCTGCTTCTTCTTACTGATGGTGCGCTTTGTGGCAGCACCTGCCTTGGCAGACCGGATGGTCTTTGCAGGTATCGCGGTTTTGGCAGTCCTACCGGAGCGAACGGGATTGGAGAACTTCCGAGAAGCAGACTTGCGAGAGGTGTTTTTGCCGCGAGACATCGGATGGCCCCACCCGCCACGACCATCTCCGGCGCTTTTAGGATTCGCACCTGACTTATTCCTCTGCACTGCCATAACCTCTTCAGTGTACGGTCGTCATCGCCATGCACGCACGGCAGTCCCATATTTTTCACAGAATGTCAGCCAAGACCAATATTCCGCTCAGCGATATCATCCGCTCATCCACGCGTACGCTCTCACACGTGTGCGGTTCAACCACTTTATAGCACTGTACGGAATCAGCCGTGGGGCAGACGAAGGGCACCATTCTCCAGAATCTCGATCAACCCGTCATCATCAAGGCTCGCGATGCAGGAGTCGAGCTGAATCTGGTCTTTCCATAGGTTTTCGGCATCCACTCTGGCAAGCGTGTCATTCGCCGGCAATGCGCGCAACGCCGCAAGCACCAGTCCGCGCACCTGACGATCAGTGCCTTGGAATCGCTGCCGCGGGCGGGTGCGCCGCTCCCCCAGTCCGGGGCGGCCAGCTTTGAGAAATGCACAATCATCCGCAATCGGGCAAATCTCGCATAACGGCGTCTTAGCCGTGCAAACCACCGCGCCCAATTCCATCACCGACTGATTCCACGTGACCGATGGAGGTTCGCTGCGCTGCAGGAAAGTGTGTTCGCCGGATCGGTATGCATGGTCCGTGCAATCGGCACCGTCCCCACGAACCCTGTCTTGGGGCAACATGCGGTTGGCGAGCGCGCGTTCGGCCGGGCTCGCCGCTCCCCCGCGAGATTCGGTGCCGAGGAATACGCGGCTCAGCACGCGGCGAATATTCGTATCGATCACCGCAATGCGCTCACCGAATGCAAAGCTCAGCACGGCGGAGGCGGTGTAGTCGCCAATACCAGGCAGAGCGACGAGCTCGTCGTAGGTGCGAGGCGGCTCATCGCCATATTCTTCCGCCACCACGCGGGCGCATTCCTGCAATCGCAGCGCACGGCGAGGATAGCCAAGCCGGCCCCATGCGGTGATCACATCGGCTTTAGGTGCTGCGGCAAGAGCACGGGCGTCAGGCCAGCGTGCCATCCAATCGTTCCAATACGGCACCACACGACTCATCTGCGTCTGCTGGCTCATCACCTCACTGACCAGCACGCCCCACGGCGTGGCCCGTCCGAAGCGCCATGGCAAGTCACGCGCATTGGCCTCCCACCATGCGCCGAGCCGTAAAGAAATTGCTGTGTCGTTCATCGTTCCTATTCTTAGCAGCTATGACGAACGAGGCAGAACAGAATTCGCAGAACGCACAGAATCCCGAAACAAAAGTCGAGAAGATGTTCGAGTACGGGTACCGTAAATCGAATTACGGACCGGACGAACTCGTAACCGACGCGCATGGCAACCCCATCTCCGTGGTGGACGCGATGCTCTCGGCGGAAAAGGCCGCCACCACCGAAACCGTAACACCGCATCTGTGCTACTACTCACCGCGCATTCCCGGCAACACCGGCTCGGCCATCCGCCTGTGCGCGGTGACCGGCACCATCCTGCATTTGGTGGAGCCGTTGGGTTTCAACCTGCGCGACACCAAGCTGCGCCGAGCAGGCCTCGACTACCACGACATGGCCCACGTGGTGCTGCACCCGAATTTCGACAACCTGGTGGAGTCCATGCCCAATTCGCGCATCATCGCGTTCACCGCACATGCCACCAAGCTGTACACCGAGGTGGAATACAAGCCGACCGACATCCTGCTGTTCGGCCCCGAGCCCGGCGACATCCCCGACCCGATGGACATCATGGAGGGCCCTCATGTGGCCGAACAAGTGCGACTGCCCATGCGCCCGTCCTTGCGTTCCCTGAACCTCACCAATTGCGCGTCCATCGCCATCTACGAAGCCTGGCGCCAACTCAACTTCGCTGGAGGGCGCTGAGGAGAAGGCCCGGTGGGCCTTCGAGTAGCGACGCCGAACGAACGCCGACAGGCGTGAGAGAGGAAACCCTGAGCCTCGCAGCACGACCATCATTGTGGAAATGAACGCAGAAAATGGGTCTATCGGCGCTTCGAGGGGCTGATTTGGCATCTGCCGGAGGTTTATTGCCACTTCGAGGGGCTGTTAAAGGACGAAACCCCGAGTATAGGCGTTGAAATATCAACGCTTGTACTCGGGGTTTCTTGATTGAGGTACCCCTCTGAAAGCAGATACCTATCTGCGCAAATGTACCTCTTTGAAGGCAGATACCCTACTGAATCAGTTCTTGAAGCTGTGAATCGGCGCAGGAATACGACCGCCACGAGTCACGAAGGCCTCGCAGCTGGTCTGGTTGACCGGCATGATGGGCGCGTAGCCCATCAGGCCGCCGAAGTTCGCCATCTCTCCCACGCCCTTGCCCGCCACGGGGATCACACGCACGGCAGTGGTCTTCTGATTGACCATGCCGATGGCGGCTTCGTCGGCGATCAGGCCGGAGATGGTGGAAGCAGAGGTATCGCCCGGAATGGCGATCATGTCAAGACCCACCGAGCATACGCAGGTCATGGCCTCGAGCTTCTCGAGGGTCAGGCAACCGGAGGCGGCAGCGTCAATCATGTTCTTGTCTTCGGAGACGGGGATGAACGCACCAGACAGGCCACCCACGTAGCTGGAGGCCATGATGCCGCCCTTCTTCACCTGATCGTTCAGCATGGCCAAAGCCGCGGTAGTGCCAGGAGCGCCAACCTGCTCAAGACCGATCTTCTCCAGCACTTCACCCACCGAGTCGCCTACAGCCGGGGTCGGAGCGAGGGAAAGGTCGATGATGCCGAACGGAATGCCGAGGCGGCGGGAAGCCTCCTGAGCCACCAACTGACCGACACGAGTGATCTTGAACGCCGTACGCTTGATGGTTTCGCACAGGAACTCGAAATCCTTGCCTTTGGCCGCATCCAATGCGCGGGAGACGACACCCGGACCGGAAACGCCCACGTTGATCACGGCGTCGCCTTCAGTAACGCCGTGGAAGCCGCCCGCCATGAATGGATTGTCGTCCGGAACATTGCAGAAGGCCACGAATTTCACGCAACCGTAGGAATCGTTGTCTGCGGTGCGCTCGGCGATGTCTTTGATGATATGGCCGAGCAACTCCACCGCATTCATGTCGATACCGGTTTTCGTGGAGCCAACGTTTACCGACGAGCAGACGATGTCCGTTTCGGAAAGCGCCTGCGGCAATGATTTGATTAACAGTTCTTCGGCCGGGGTCATGGCTTTGGAGACCAATGCCGAATAACCGCCGATCAGATCGACGCCGACTTCCTTGGCTGCCTTATCCAACGCGTGCGCGATTTGCACAAAATCTTCCGAAGTCTTGCAACAGCTGGCGCCCACCAGAGAAATAGGAGTCACGGTGATGCGCTTGTTGACAATCGGGATGCCATAATCGCTTTCGATGGCTTGGCCTGTGGAGACCAGGTCTTTGGCATACGTGGTGATTTTACGGTAGATATTGTCGCAGGTTTGCTCAACGGAATCCGCCGCGCAGTCGAGCAACGAAATACCCATCGTGATGGTGCGAACGTCGAGCTTTTCCTGCTCGATCATCTGATTGGTCTCGTGGACCTCCATGATATTCAGCATGGTATTCCCTTAAGTCCTTTTCTTTTGAGGCCCGGCTCAGATGCGGTGCATCTTGGTAAAGATCTCCTCGCGCTGGCAGCGGATGCGCACGCCAATCTCCTCGCCGAGCTTGTCGAGATCGTCCACAATCTCGCCGAATTCCTTGTCGGCCTTGGAATAATCCACGATCATCATCATGTTGAAGAAACCGTCGATGATGGTCTGGGAAATGTCAAGCACGTTGACCTGATGTTCGGAAAGGTATGTGCAGACGCGTGCGATGATGCCGACAGTATCCTGGCCGACGACGGTGATGATTGCCTTGTTCATGGCGCTCCCTAAACGTGAGGTGTGAATATCCAGTTACCGTCTTGGCGAATTGCCGGACGTGCCCTCAAGTATAGGGAAGGCACGTGCCAAAACACGTGCCTTTCGTCTATTTTGCCTTACATACTGAGATGACTGCCGGTTACCACCTGCCGCTGCAGCAGCTGTATGTCACCGCCAGATGCCGTCAAGCACACGCACATCCACGCAATCGACCTTGCCGTCAGCAACAAAACGGAACTCGCCATCGCCGTCCGCACCTTGGAACAGCATACTGCCGGCCGCTTCGCCGTTGTTAAGGAAGACTTCCACCACATTACGGTCGAAGAAGATTTCGACGCGACGCACATCGGCGATGCCGCTATCGAAATCGATGTCGTCCACGACTGTTCCCTTCGTGACCAGTCGGGTCACGCCGTCGCGACGCTGCAGCTGCAATTCCATCGAATTACCATTGGCGGGATTGGTACCGGTCGCGATGAGCATTGTGAAATCATCATCGTCAGCCAGATGCATGTCCGCATAATACGCGTTGTTCGGCACAATAAAGAAGGTCCCGTTTTCGTCTGCATGCGCTTCCAAACGATCGCCTAGCAGCTGCTCGTACGCTTCCTTGACAGGACGGCTGGTCAAGCGGCCGTCACGCACGTGCAGTTCACGTGGCAGCGACATCATGCCGTTAGCGATGCACGGCTTTTCCACACGCATCGCGGGAAAGTCGGTATACCAGCCGAACACGATACGACGCCCGTCGTCGGCAGCAAAGCTTTGTGTCGCGTAGTAGCCAGTACCGAAATCGCACCAATCGCTGTTCCCTTCCTGCAAACGTGGGCCATCGGCGGTGTCCTTGAGATCACCAACATACCAACGCACCTGCTGGAAACGACCTTGCTTGTCACGGTAGTGCATCAGAGCTCCGATGGCGACCGTCTTGCCGTCGAGCTGGAACAGGTCAGGACATTCGTAGGTACGCGACAGCTGGTGGCCGAAGTCGGCGAGCACCGGTCCTTCATACTGCCACGTCACGTTGCGCTTGAGCGGTTTCTTCGCGGAGAAGAGCGCCATGGCAGGCACCGTATCCATATTGGGCTTGTCGGTGCCGGGCATGCCTTGCGGACCGCACGTAAACCAGCCGTCTGTACCCTGTACGCTGATGCCAGGCGCCGCGGAGGACACAACATCAGTATCGAATTCGGCGACCGGCAGATTCGTGGCGGTCACCATGTAAGCGCGTTCCGGATTGATCGCCTCGCCGGACATGCCGGTTTCCACCTTCGGATCACGGAAATCGAAGCCAAAACCATCGTTAACGCGCAACGCGACTGGAGATTCGACACTCACATGCACGCCATCCTCACACAAGCAGGTGGTCTGGTATTCAGTAACAGACGATTCGTCTCCGCGAGTCTCCAGGTGCCGGGTTAGATACAGGCGAATAGCGGCCGCATCATCACCCTTGCAGGGATTGTCACACGCATCCACCGTCACCGCGGATCCGGAGAACGCGCCGCCAACGATGCGTTCGTCGATCTGCAGCTCCGGCTGCGGTTCGAGGAAGATTGGCAGATGCGTCCAATGCACCAGATCGCGGCTCACTGCATGGCCCCAGTGCATATTGTCCCAGCCAAAACCATACGGATTGAATTGGTAGAACAGATGGTAGCGTCCTTGAAAACGACACAGGCCGTTAGGATCATTCATCCAGCGAGCGAATGGCTCGAAATGCGCCGCAGGGCGAGCGAAACGATCATAGATCTGCTCCAGCGTCGGCTGCGTATCCCATTCATTGTCATATGGATTCATGCTGATGAAACGCACGCCTTCATCAAGAAGATTCTCACACTCGGACAAGTAGGCGAACCGCACGGTCAGTTGGCGCGCTCTCACCGTGAGACGCACGTTTGTCGGCACCGGAATCAAGAAACGGTGGCGACGCTCGGCCACCGGCATGGCATGGCTGGCGATTTGATGGCCGTCCCCGTCTGTAATGGTGACGGCAGCGTCATCGCCGCATCTTTCGGCGAACAATTCCAGCAAACGGTAGCCGCCGGTTTCGATGGCAACGGAATAGTTGTCAGAATAATCTCCTCCACAGCGCCACATGATCAGATATCACGTGGCTACGCATTGAAAAACCGATAATCGGAAAACTAGATATGAAAAAAGGGGAACACCCGTCACAACGCGATGGAATCGCGTTCGATGATGCGGCAGCGCAATGCTGTTTTGCCGCCATCTCGTTGTCTCTGTACCGCCATGCCATGATCGGATTCGAGATCCGCCACGGCCTTATCGCCGTCAAGCATGGCAACCAGCTGCCGAACCGCTTCGAAGCCCATTTCATAATGGGGCAACTCCAGCGTGGTCAGAGATGGTTTGATCACATCAGTGATGAACGGCTGATTGTCGATGCTAATCACCGACACGTCGGTTCCGATGCGCACTCCGCGTTCTCGCGCAGCTTCATAGATGAAGGTGGCGCGCACATCGTTGAAACAGAAGATGCCGTCCGGCTTGATTTCGTCGAATACCCGCGCCGCCTCAGCAGCAGCGTTGGTCGTCTCCAATACATTGACGACCAACGCCTCATCGAATGCAATGCCAGCTTCCGCAAGCGCACGCCGATAGCCATTCAGACGCTCCCCC
This sequence comes from Bifidobacterium sp. 2450, assembly GCF_041900695.1. Classification (NCBI taxonomy): domain Bacteria; kingdom Bacillati; phylum Actinomycetota; class Actinomycetes; order Bifidobacteriales; family Bifidobacteriaceae; genus Bifidobacterium; species Bifidobacterium sp. 2450. The sequence continues at coordinate 39,961 of NZ_JBHEEA010000018.1, read as the reverse complement.
TGCGCGATAATGGTGGTTGCGGAACCGTAGTAAACGATGCGTCTGCATCCGGCTTGAATCAGACGGTTGGTGGCATCGTGCCCGGCCATCTCGTCATCAGGGTAGATTGAAGGAACCTTCCCTGCGGCGTCCTCACTATCCACCACTACTGTCAGACTGCCTTCCAATGCCTCAGGGATGTCCACTTTACGGTGATACATGATGGCGTACAGGAAGCCGTCCACGTTGTATCGACGTAGGGCGGATATCTCTTGGTCTTCAAGTTCGGCATCATTGTTGGTGTTTGCGGTAAGCAGGATGTATCCAAGCTTGCGCGCGGCGTCCTGCGCCCCTTGGAGCACCCGACCCGCATACGGAGTCGTGGCTATCTCATCGGTGACGAATCCCAGAGTATTGGATTTGCTGGTGCGTAAGGTGCGCGCCACGGAATTAGACTTGTACCCCATGTTCTCGGCAGTCGCACGGATTTTCTGCGCAACCGCCTTGCTGACGCGATTGTGATCCTTGTTGTTCATAACCAAAGACACAGTGCATACGGAAACACCCGCTTCCTTAGCTATGTCTTTGATAGATACCAATCGTTTGGACCTGTTCACTCGTTGACTTACTGACGACTGCAACATTCTATCACCCCCTTTTTCTGCGAACATGTCACGATGTCTGGTTTCGGGCGCGGCCCGTGCTCTGTTCCATGCGGTCATGAATGTCCATTCCAGGCAGACGGCCGAATGAATAAACAATCCAAGCTGTGCAGAACATCGGCAGCGACAAACCGAACACCATGAGAATTCCAGGCCATTGCACCCATACAAGCACGGTGAGAATCAGCAGTCCGACCTGCAGAAGGCTGCACAACGGGCGTGCCACAATCATCGCCAGTGTTGTACGAACAATCCAGACGGGACTCTCTTCATAGTTCGCGCGTACCACCCAAACCAAGGACGAGAACACCGCCAAAACTACGATGATGAGCAACAGCACGCCGGAAACCATGATGTCGAAATCGCCGCGAGCATGCCAGTTCATCACGTAGTAGTCGACGATAACCACGGCCCAGAGAATAATCAAAGGCCAACCGAAAAGATTCGCGCGCTTGACTTCGCTTTTCCAGAAGCCGTGGAACGTCTTCCAAACTTCCTTGGCCCGCATTGAACAGTCCTCAGAAAGCAGCCACGCACGGAACGTAGCCTGCGCAGCCGCGAACGAGGGGAGAAATCCCAGCACGACTGCTCCCATCAGAGTGTGCGCGAGTATGGCCACGTTGACCACGAAAATCGCGACTAGCAGACGGCAGAGCCGCTCGTAGGCCACAGAGAAGCGGGCAAGCATAGCGAATCCTTTCTATCGGCTGGCTTTTGGATTGGTAGTCTCTTGTCGGATTGCGTTTGATTCAGCCCTTGACTGCGCCGAGCAACACACCCTTGTTGAAGTACTTCTGCAAGAACGGATAGAGCACAAGCAGAGGCAGGGTAGAGACGATGATGATGCCGAACTTGATCTGATCGGCGGCCTGCTGCTGCGCAGCCGCGTTGACATTGGTTCCAGTACCCTGCGCCACCAGCAGCAACTGCTGCAACACCACCTGCAATGGCTGCTTCGTGTCGTCGGTGATGAAGATAAGGCCCGTCATGAAGTCGTTCCAGTGGCCGACAAAGTAGTACAGACCAATTACAGCCAGAATCGCGGAGCTTAACGGCAGCACAATCTTGAAGAAGTAGCCAAAGTAGCTCAACCCGTCGATCTGGGCCGCGTCGAAGAGCTCTTCGGGGATAGAGGTTTCGAAGAAGGAGCGGGCCACGATCACGTTGTACACGGAAACCGCGCCAGGCAGGATGAACACCCACATGCTGTTGTTGATGCCGAGGCTCTTGTACAGCAGGTAGTTCGGAATCAGGCCGCCGGCGATGAACATGGTCACGGTGAACAGGAACATGATCACGCGTCGCGGCTTGAACTCGCGACGGGATAGCGCGAAAGCGCAGGGAATGGTCACTGCCATGTTGACCGCGGTGCCGACCACCGAATAGATGATGGTGTTGAGATAGCCCTGCCAGATGCGCTGGTTGGCGAACACCTTAGCATAGCCAGCGAAGGTCACATCCTTGGGTAGCAGCAGCACTTCACCGCCGGCCACGGCGTTCGGATTTGAAAATGATGCGATGACCACGAACCACAGCGGGTAGAGCACCGCCACAATGGTCAGGAGCAGCAGCACATTGATGATGCCCGACACCGCCCAGTCACCCGGCTTCTGCTTCTGACGCACGTGCTTGTTCCAGGGAATGTCGTTCTTGTTCTGGGTAACAGCCTCAATTGTTGCAGACATGATAAAACCCTTCTAGAAAATGCTCGTATCGGAAACGCGCTTGGCGATTGCATTCGCGGTGATCAGGAAGATGAAGTTGACCAAGGTGTTGAACAGACCGATTGCCGTCGAGTACGAGTACTGGCCGTTGATAATACCGATTTTGTAGGTGTATGTGGCGATGACTTCGGTGGACGGCATGTTCAGCGAGTTCTGCATCAGGTAGATCTTATCGAAGCCCACGTTGAGCACGGAGCCCATGTTCATGATGAGCAGAATCGCGCATGTCGGCATGATCGTAGGAATATCGACGTAGCGAATCAGCTGCAAACGGCCTGCACCGTCGATCTTCGCCGCCTCGTACAGCGATGTGTCCACGCCGGCGAGCGCAGCTAGGTAGATGATGGAGTTCCAACCAACATGCTGCCAGACTTCGGAAATCCAATAGACCGCGGTGATGGCGCTGGTGGAACCCATCAGTGATTCGTCGCCGAAGAAGCGACCGAGAATTCCGGTGCCAGGAGTCAGGAAGATGTTGAGCATGGAGACGATGACCACCACGGAGATGAAGTGCGGCATGTAGGTAATCGTCTGCACGAAACCTTTGATTTTCTTAGAACCGATCTGGTTGATCAGCAGGGCCAGGATAATCGGGAAGATGAAGCCCATGACCAATGTCCACAGGGAAATGCGGATGGTGTTGGTCATAATCTCACCAAACAGCGGGTTGTGGAAGAATTCCAGGAAGTATTTGAAACCGACGAATTTGCCGCCGGTCAGGCCTTTGGTCGGATCGAACTCGCGGAAGGCGAGCTGGATGCCCCACATCGGCACGTAGGAGAACAGTCCCACGAAGAACAATGCCGGAGCGGAAAGAATCCACAACTGCCAGTAGCGACGTAAATGGTCGGCGATGCGATCGAGCAGACCTGGTTTCTTGCGGTCGGGAGCCGCTTCCATCGCCACGGTCCGTGCAGCAACGCCTTGCGATGTTTGTGCACTCATGTTGGTCTCCAATTTAGGATGATTACTAGGGAACAAAAGTGCGGGGTCCGACGGTGGCAGTCACAGGAGAGAAACGAATCCGTGCGATGGACCCCGCGGTATTGCTTGGCTACTTGGTGTACTTGTCGTACCACTTCTGCCAAATCTTGATGTTGGCGTCGAGGCCGAGGGTCGGTTCGGACACCTTCTTCACGTAGGCGTCCCATTCCTTGTCGATGCCGCCCTTCTGGACCCACTTCGCGATCTGGTTGTTCGCGTAGTTGGAGATGGCGGTGTTGTTGTTCTGCAAGGTGTTGGAGTCCTCGGTATTCGGGCGCACGTAGATCGGGATGACGTCCTTGACGCCGTCGACGCGGTTGCGCGCCTCGCGGATGGCCTGGTCGGAGGCGGTGACCTGGTCAGCGTTGGTGTCGTTGACCATCTTCACGTCGTCGCGGATCCAGCCGCCGAAGCGGTCCTGCAGGGCGATGGCACGGGTGTCGGGATACTCGGCGTAAGCCTTCTTCTTGTCGATGGTGTACTGGTGATCGCCATCATCGGAGACGATATCCGGGATGGAACCGAAGAAACCGGCCACGGAAAGCTTCTCGCCATACATGGCGTTGATGACCTTGTAGATGGCGTCCTGATTAGCGGCGTTCGGGTTGACGGTCAGGCCGGAACCGGAGTAGGCCCAGCGGCAGGCGTCCTGGGAATAATCCCACTTGACCTGGGAGTCGGGCGTGGAGGTGTCCTTCTTCAGCGGCGGCATGGTGACGTACTGGTCGCCAAGCTTGTCGCCGTATTCGGCGTAGTTGGACCAGCCGAAGGAGACGCCGGTCAGCGCGGTCTGGCCGTCACTGACGGTCTGCGAAGTGTATTGCGAGGCGTCGCGGGTAAGCACATCCTTCGGGATAAGGCCCTTGGCCATGAGTCCGTGCAAGTAGGAGACGACGTTCTTGAGCGCGTCGGAGGTGTAGTAGCTCTTGACCTTGCCGTTGTCCACGTAGTAGCCCTGTTCGGAAGCGCCGCCGCCCATGAAGGCGGTTACCACGCCTTCGGAGTTCATCAGCGTCAGGGGGCTCCACAGGCCGAAGCCGAGGCCGCGGATATTCATCGGTACCTCATCAGCCTTGCCGTTGCCGTTCGGATCCTGGGTCTTGAATGCTTCGAGCACGTTCTCAAGCTCGTCCCAAGTGGTTGGCATCTTGAGGCCGAGCTTGTCAAGCCAGTCTTGATTGATGAACATGTGAGTGCCGGAAACCTCGTAACCCTTGCCACGATCAGACGGTAGCATGGCGATTTTGGTTCCGTCGGTCACGTACTTCGCGGCGCCCGGCTGGGCCTTGAGGAACTCCTTGACGTTCGGCATCTTGTCCAGATGCGGCTTCAGATCCTCGAAATAGGTGCTGTACTTGGCCGCATCCACCATGCTGAACAAGCTCAAGCCAATGTCCGGGAATTCACCGGCGGCCATCTTGGCGCTCTTCTGCTGGCCCCACGCGTTGTCGGAGACTTCCTGCCACTTGATGGTGCAGTCGCAGGCGGCTTCCAGATCCTTGGTGTACTGGGTGTCCTGCATCGGATGGTCGGTCACGTTGCGACGAACCAGAATGTTGACAATCGGCTTGCCATTCTCATCTGTGGTGGCCTGCTTGTTGCCGCAGGCGGCAAGCGCCGTGGCCATAGTCGCAACTGCAGCGATTGATGCCAACAGGCGAACACTCCTTCGTGCCATGATTAGGCTCCTTCTTCCTTGATGTTTCCTCCTCGTACCGATGTAAAACGCACCTGTACGAGACCGTCAGCCACTTGCTTTGTGACTGTTTCTTCGCGGTGGTCAACACTATAAATCGTTAATCGTTTATCTCAATAGTTGACGCTCTCATTGACCAGTCCACCCAGCGCCGCAAACGTAAACTTCGGCTCCATACTGCCGTTCTCGCAGAACACCGGAATCACCCACATCGCGACACGCCGTTAATCGTATAACGTATGTATCGTTTGTCGTCTGACCGTTGCCAGGCACCAATACCGCCGGAATGGAACAGCTCAGACAAGTCACAAACCTGCATCACGCCATTCATGCTGTTCCATTTCCGGATTCGCGGACTCTCAGGAATCATCGAGTCCGTTGGGTCATGTTCACACGGCCAGACTCTCAACCGCACCGTCGTCGACCTGCACCGGCACCAGCTTCGGTTCTTCCTTGCCGCCCTTGAGCATAAAGAAGAAGACCAGCACGATTGCCACAAGCACCAAACCGAACATATAGCCGTAGCGCGAACCGTCCACGAAGCCCTGCGCGGCATTGGTGCCGCCACCGGCCGCATAGCCGGTCTGACCCAGGACCAGCAGGCAGGTGGCCACAGCGGTGGCGATGGCACCGCACACCTGCTGCATGGTGTTGAGAATGGTGCTGCCATCAGCAGCCATGCGGCCCGGCAACGATTTGAGCGCAGCGGACTGCGCCGACTGCTGAATAAACGGAATGCCCACCATCACGATGATGTGCGCGGCCAAGAACAGCACAACACCCGAGTCAACACCGATGGCAAAGAACAACGCACCACCGATGGCTGCCATCACCACACCGATCCACACGAGCACCCTCGCACCATGACGGTCGAACAGGCGACCGGCCATCAGCGTGCACACCGCGTTGACGATGCCGCCGGGCAGCATGAGCAGACCGGCGAGCGTAGAGCTCATGCCCAGTCCGCGCTGCAATTCCTGCGGCACCAAATACATGAACGCTAAGGTGCAGGCAAACGAGCAGCTGACCATGATGGCCGGCGTACGGAACGCCGCAATGCCAAGCGCGCGCAGGTCAGGCAGTGGGTCGGCGATGTGCAGCTGACGGTAGGCGTAGAGGGCAAGAACGACTACGCCAATCACCAACAAACCGACTACCGCCACGGAGAAACCCATGTCGCTGATCAGGCTCACGCCGGCCACGAGGCAACCAAAGCCCAACGCCGAGGCGATGATGGATAGGATATCGACCGCCGGGCGCGTGCATTCAATCGAGGTGACGAAGAACGCCGCTATACAGACAATGGCGATGACAGCGACGACCGCAAACAGTGCAACGATCGCACGCCAGCTCAACGCGCCAATCAGCGCGCCGGCCAGGGTGGGGCCGATGACCGGCGCGAACATGACCGCCAGGCCGGCCACGCCGTTGGCGGCACCGATCCTATACGGTGGAAATACGCGCATGATCGATGCGTACATGGTGGGCAGCACGATGCCGGTGCTGATGCCCTGCACGATTCGGTCGGCAAGCAGCACAGGGAAACTAGTGGCCACGGTGCATACCAAAGCGCCGACGAGGAAGCAGGCCAGTGCGAACAGCACGAGCGTTTTGGCTTTGATCCATTTGAGCATGCAACCCACGCACGGCAGCACCACGCCAATGGCCAGCATGTAGCCGACGACCATCCATTGTGCGGTACCGGAGGATACGGAGAACTCGTCCATCAGATCGGGCAGGGCGATGTTCATGGATGTCTCGGACAGCATGCCTAGGAATGCGCCGATATACAGGCCGAGCATCACCTTATGCGGATGGTCGAAATGCCTGGTTTCGGAAGCGTGGCGGGGGCTACGGGAATAAGCGGTGCCGGATTCGCCGGCGGGCATGATGTTATCGGAAGTTGTCTGGATAGCGGACAACGAAACCTCTCTTGGATTACCTCTCAGATTGCCGTCGCGCGAAAATGTCGTTACGCCCCTAACGTCCGGGCCAACGACGGCAACAAAAAATCGCATGGCCTGCCATGTGATTTCGGCAGAAGCCATGCGATTTTCAAAACAATCCGTCACCGTAATACGATTCAAGATTCTTCGTAAGTCCGCCCCGCGTGTCGCAGGATAAAACGAAGCTCCCTCGTCAGAGGGAGCTCAGATGCGGGCTCAGGCCTCGCGCGAAGCGCTCGGAGCGGCATAGGCCGCGAGAGCGCGAGGAGCGTGGAAGCCTTGCTTTTCGAATTCGTCGGCGATCTTCTGAGCGACTTCCTGGGAACGACCCTTGCCGACCAGAGCGATGATGGAGCCACCGAAGCCGCCGCCGGTCATACGCGCACCGTAGGCACCGTTCTTGCGGGCCACGTCCACGGCCACGTCGAGCTCGGGCACAGTGACCTCGTAGTCCACGGCCAGCGAATCATGGGAGGCGTTGAACAGGCGGCCCGCGGCCTCGATGTCGCCGTTGGCGAAGGCGCGCACGAAGGAGCGCACGCGCTCGATCTCGGTGACGACGTGGCGCACGCGCTTCTTCATCGTCTCGTCCGGCAGCGCGTCCAGCGTCTCCTTGAGCGCCTGGAACGGGTCGTCGGCCTTGGCGATGCCGTCGGCGGTGACGCGCAGGTTGGCCACGCCGAGGATCTTCGCGGCCTGCTCGCAGGTGGCGCGGCGCTGAGCGTACTGACCGTCGTTGAGCTGGTGCGGAGCCTGGGTATCGACCACAAGCAATTCGAGGTTGTACTTGTCGAGGTCGAACTCCTGCTGGGAGACGTTCTCCAGCGGGGTCAGCTCCGGGCGGCAGTCGAGCAGCAGCGCGTGGCCTTCGGTGCAACGCATGGAGGCACTCTGGTCAAGACCACCGGTGGAGGCGCCGGCCATCTCGTTCTCGGACTTGATGGCAGCGTTGATGAGGGTCACGCGGCCGGCGTCGGAATCGCCGTAACCAAGGCCGTACACGTCGTCCAGAGCCAGAGCGGTGGAGCAGGTCATGGCGGCGGAGGAGCTCAGGCCAGAGCCCAGCGGCACGCAGGAGACGAAAGCGGCGTCAAAGCCCTTGACCTTGTCAAAGCCGGCTTCACGCAGCGCCCAGGCCACGCCGGTCGGGTAGGCGGACCAGCCGTCCACGCCACGGGCCTTGAGGCCATCGAGATCAGCTTCGGCAACCTTGTCGGGAGCCACGTCGGAGACGACGCGAACCTTGGTGTCTTCGCGCGGCTTCAGAGCGATGAAGGTGCGGTGCGGCAGAGCGATCGGCAGGCACAGACCGGCGTTGTAATCGGTGTGTTCACCGATCAGGTTCACGCGGCCCGGAGCAGCCCACACGCCCTCGGGCGCAGCGCCGTAGGTGTCGACGAACAGCTTGGTAGCTTGCAAGACGCCTTCCTCATGGGTCAGCGGCTCAATGAATTCAACAGCAGTCATTGATGTTTTTCTTTCTATCAGTCGGCGATGTCGATGGAGCCGAGCTCGTGGAAGCGCTTGGCGATGAGTTCCGGCGTGGTGTCGGAGATCCAGGCGGCCATGCCGGATTCGGAGCCGGCGAGGTACTTGATCTTGTTGGCGGCGCGGCGGAAGGAGAAGAACTGCAGGTTCAGGCGGTAGTTCTCGCGGCGCTTGTCGTGGATCGGGGCCTGGTGCCAGGCAGCGATGTACGGCAGGTCCATGCCCTTGCCGTCGCCCTTGTCGAAGAAGGCGTTGCCGCGCTTCAGAAGGTGCGAGTACATGGAGGCAAGGTCCCAGCGCTCTTCGTCGTTGAGCTGGTCGAGGGTGAGCACGTCGCGCACCGGGGCCACGTGGACCTCAAGAGGCCAGCGGGCGGCGGCCGGCACGTAGGCGACCCAGCTGTGGTTGCGCATCACGATGCGTTCGCCGGCTTCGAGCTCGGCGTTCATGATGTCCTTCAAGAGGTTGCCACCGGTCTTCTCGTGGTAGGCCTCGGTGTGCTGGAGCTCCTTCTCCATCTTCGGGGCGATGAACGGGTAGCAGTAGACCTGGCCGTGCGGGTGGGCGAGGGAGACGCCGATTTCCTGGCCGTGGTTCTCGAACGGGAAAATCTGCTCGATGCCTTCCATCTTGGAGATTTCGGCGGTACGGAAGGCCCAAGCCTCAACCACGGTGCGCAGGCGGGAGACCGGCAAATCGGCCGGCAGGCCGTCCTCGTTCGGGTCGAAGCAGATGACTTCGCAGCGGCCGGCGGCGAGCTTCTTCTCCCACAGCGGGTTGCCGTCAACGTAGGTCACGTCCTCGGAGACACCGGGCACGCGCACCATCGAGGGGAAGCGGTTCTCGAACACCACGACGTTGTAGTCGGTGTCCGGCACTTCGCCGTCCTGGTACGGATCACCGGGCTTGCGGGCGGCCAGCGGGTTGCCCTTAGCGGTGGCGCCGGGGCCGGCGGTGATCGGGCGGTTCATACGGGCGGTGGCCATCGGGATCCAGTCGCCGGTCAGCGGGTCGCGGCGCATCTGCGGGGCGGCGTACGGCACTTCGTTGCCGTCGGCGTCCAGGTGCGGGGCGAAACGGTAGTCCAGCGGGCGCGGGTCCTTGAGCTCGCGGGTCTTGGCACCGGAGACGAACTCGGGGTCGTCGTCCAGGTAGAAGAAGTCACGACCGTCGGCAAGCGTCGTCGGCGTGATGCGGATGTGCTCCTTCGCATACTCCCCGGGGGTGTAGTTGGCGAAATCAGCCATGGGTTTACTCACTTTCCTCAATGGTCTCGCTCTGGTGGGCCAGCACGAGTTCCTTCACCAAATCCTTGGTTTTGGCGGCGGAGTCGGGGTCGAGCCCGTCGTCAGTAATGACCGTGTCCACTTGGTCGAAGCGCGCAAACAGCGACAGCGATGTGCAGCTCCACTTGGTGTGATCGGTCAAAACTATGGTGCGATCGGCGATGTCCATCATCGCCATATCGGTTGCGGCTTCCAGCGAATTCGGCATCAGGAAACCACGGGGAATCGACACCGAGTGGGTGCCGAGGAATACGGTGTTGACACGCAGCGAGGCGACGACCTTGTCCGCGATCGGGCCGACAAGCGAGTTCGATCGGGTGATCACGCCGCCGGTGACGATCACCTCCACATCCTTGGATTCGAGGGCCTGGACCAGCTCGGCCACGGGAATCGAATTGGTGAGGATGGTGATGCCGCTGGACTGCTGCGATTCGAGCAGATGCTGGGCGAAGACATAGGCCGTGGTGCCGCCGCCGATGGCGATAACGTCGCCGGGAGCCACATATTTGATGGCTTCCTGGGCGATGGCGCCCTTCAGGCCGATATCCATCTGGGACTTGACAGAGAACAGGGGTTCGCTGAGCAAAGTACTGGTAGTCACCGCGCCGCCATGGACGCGCTTCAGCAGTCCCTTGTCGGCAAGTTCGGCGATATCGCGGCGGATGGTCATCGCTGACACACCCAGTTCCTTCGATAGCGCCGTAATGCGCACTGCCCCGCGTGTGCGCAACCTGCTCAAGATGAGGTGCTGACGTTGTGACGAAATCATGTGAACATTATCGCACACAAAAGCTCACAAACCAAACCGGCTTGAGCGTTTTGGGGACAATCTCTCGAAAATTCCGGGCAATTCAGGTGTTCATTTCCACAAAACCGCGCAAAATCGCACATTGTGCGAACCGATATTCTCACAGCGACCACTAGCGCGATAGCTCACGACCGACGACTCTCCAGCGCGCGTTGCTCAGCGGCGAGTCACACCTGATACCTAGTGCGTCCCGATTCATGTATCTTCTGCCGAGCCGACGCCTGCGTGCGCCTCGACACGCGGTAGCCCCTTCCCCACAATTCGCCTAGGCAGGAATCGCCTAGCCGCACCAGCCCAAGCGTGAGACAATAGGCGGTATGACTTACGTTTCTGAAAGCTTCTGGCACGACGCCGTCAACAAAGCCACCACCGATCTGTTCACCTTCGGCTACAAGCACATCATCAAACCGAACTTCGTGTTCAACCACCGCCCCGACGAGGCACATGATCAGATGATCGAGTTCTGCCATGTCGTCAAGAACGTCCCGCCGCTGCTGCTCGCCGAGCAGCTGATGCTCGACTACACCGACCCCATTCTGGAAACGAATGTGATGGGCGCCGATTTCACCAACCCGTTCGGCCTGTCCGCCGGCCTCGACAAGAACTGCGAGATGCCCGTGGTGCTGGACCATGCCGGCTTCGGCTTCGAAACCGTAGGCTCCACCACCTCACGTCCCTGCCCAGGCAACGCCAAGCCGTGGTTCCACCGTCTGCCTGAATACGATTCGATGATGGTGCACGTCGGCCTCGCCAACATCGGTTCGGACAAGGTCATCGAGCGCGCCGAGAAGGCTTGGACTCAGGCCCGCCAGATGCAGCTGTCCGTGTCGATCGCCCGCACCAACGACGACCAGTGCGGCGATTTGGACGAAGGCATTGAAGATTACTGCATTTCAATGCGCCGCGCCGCCGGCCGCACCGCGATGGTGGAGGTCAACGTCTCCTGCCCGAACACGCACGTCGGCGAACCGTTCACCGCGACTCCGGAAGCGCTCGACCGTCTGTTTACGGCGCTCGACAAGATCGACCGCCCGCAGCCCACGCTGGTCAAGATGCCGTTGAACAAGCCGTGGGGCGAGTACAAGGAGCTGCTCGATGTGCTGGCCGAGCACAATGTGCAGGGGCTGTCCATCGCCAATCTGCAGAAGGACCGCACCGGCCTCGAGATTCCGCGCGATTGGGAGGGCGGCCTGTCCGGCGGCCCGTGCACCAACGCCAGCACCGAGCTGATTCGCAAGGTGTATAAAGAATATGGCGACCGGTTCGCCATCGCCGGCATCGGTGGCGTCTTTACCCCCGAGCAAGCCTATGCGAAGATTCGTTCCGGCTCCAGCCTGGTCATGTTCATCAGCTCGCTGATGTACCGAGGCCCGCAGCAGATCACCGTGTTGAAGCGCGGTCTGGCCCAGCTGCTGCGCCGCGACGGATTCGAGCACGTCTCCGACGCCGTCGGCGTAGACGTGGAGTGAACTCACATATTGCCCTATTACCCATGGGGCGGTAAAACCCTCATGGGGCGGTGATTGTCCCATGGGGCGGTTAGCCAAATTTCACATTCCGCAGAATACCGCCGTTTTGGGTTACCGCCCCATGAGGGTTTTACCGCCCCATGGGAAAGTTACCGCCCCATGAGGATTTAGTACGCACCGGCCACGTATTGCGGGGCGTAGGGGACCTCTATGGACGGTATGCCCAGCTTGTTGGCCGCACGCAACGGCCAGTACGGATCGCGCAATGCGGCGCGGCCAATTTCCACGGCATCGGCTTCGCCATGGGCCAGAATCTTGGCCGCCTGCTTCGGCTTGGTGATAAGACCCACCGCGGTCACCGGAATATCGGCCTTGGCCTTAACCTGCTCGGCGAACGGCACCTGATAGTTCGGCTTGACCGGAATCGACACTCCCGACATGATGCCGCCAGTGGACACGTCCATCACATCGACGCCATGCTCCTTCAGCACCTTGGATAGTGCGATGGTCTGGTCCAAATCCCAACCGCCAGCGGCCCAATCCGTGGCCGAAATGCGCACCAGAACCGGCACGCCCTCAGGGACGGCCCCACGCACGGCATCCACAACCTCGACCAGGAACCGAGAGCGACCGGTCAAATCGCCACCATATTCGTCATCACGCTCATTGCTCAGCGGGTCAAGGAACTGAGAAATCAGATAGCCATGCGCGGCATGAATCTGAATCGCCTGAAAGCCGGCGGCCACCGCCCGGCCCGCCGCCGAGGCGAACGCGCCGACCAGACCATGAATCTCATCCACGGACAGCGCGCGCGGCGTACGCAGCCCGTCGAACGCGATTTCAGACGGTGCCATGGTGGGCCAGCCGCCCGCCTCCTCCGGCGCACTCTGACCGTCGTAGCCAACGGCGAAGCAACCAGTCGAAGCCTTACGCCCCGCATGGTTGAGTTGGATGGCAGGCACCGCACCCGCCTCGCGAATACCGTCCACGATCCAGCGCCAAGCATCAATCTGCCCGTCTTCCCACAGGCCCAGATCGCACGGCGTGATACGCCCCTCAGGAGCCACGGCAGTGGATTCGACGATCACCATGCCGAATCCGCCGAACGCGCGAGACACGTAATGCTGGTAGTGGAATGGCGTGGGCCTACCGTCGCGGGCGAACGACGAATACGTGCACATCGGAGGCAACCAAATACGATTATGCACGGTCACCTCGCGCAGCGTCATTGGTGCAAACAGCCCAAGACGGTCCTTGCTGGCTTCCTTATCTGCCTTGCTCACAGCTTCCCTTCCCTCATAATCCTCATAATCATCGAACGATTCGTTCGTCTTGCCCGTGCCGGCCCGCTTCTTGGACCGTGCGTCGGATTTTGACTTCTTCTTACCGTGCTTACGGTTCTTCGATGCATCATCGTGCTTGGTCTTCGGCTGCTTGGACTGATCGCCGTCCGAAGACGAAGCCAGCGTCACCGCTTTGAGATCCGGCACGTCGAATCCACGAAAATTAAAATTCTCATGCGTCAGATTGTCGTTGCTCATCGTTCCCCTTTCCGATGCGCGTTCATGGCGAATATTCGATGAACGCGCTGGCGTTGTCATTAAGTATTGTAAAACGGGCGTCACCTGAAACAGGTAACGCCCGCAAACTACGTAATTTGGGTATCGCAGCCGGCCATGTTACGTAGACTCAGCCGGCCTGCAATCACCAAATGTCAAACGCCAATCACTAATCACTGGCCATCATTCACAACTGCTCTGAATTAGTGCCCCTGGGTTTGGGTGTTGTCTTGCCCAGTGTTCTGCGACTGAGACTGCGACTGGGATTGACCATTGGTGGTCGTCTGCGATTGGCTGTTGCCATTCGTAGTGGTCTGCGGCACGCTGAACGTTCGTCCGCCAATGCCCAGATACTTGCCAGTCGTGGTGTACTTCGAGACGGGCTGGCCGTAATCGTTGTCAATCGGTATTTTCTTCTTGGAAATGTAGCTATTGAAGAAGTTGGTAACGGCCGGAGCTGCGATTGTCGAACCATCCCAATAGCTGTTGTACCGTCCGTTGATGGCAATGTTGGAAATACGGTTGGTGTACGGGTTCTGTGCATCGCCGACCACAGCGAACGCCGCAATCTGATTAGGAATGAACGATCCACCGGACACCGCAAGGTCCTCACTGGTACCGGTCTTACCAAACGACTTACGCCCGTCAGCCAATCTGAATGACCAACCGGCACCATCCGGCCGCACCGTGCCTTGGTTCAGGGTATAAGCGAGTGTTTGGATGATGTCCTTATCCACCGCCTGATGGCAGTTCGCGGATGGAACCTTGAGATCGTTGCCGTCCTTATCGGTCACCTTGCTGATGGCAATCGGGTCGCATTGCACACCATTCGAGGCGTATACGGCGAAGATGCTCGCCATGGTCAGCGGGGACACATTCACCGAGCCGATCATCATGGATGGTGTATACACCTGGGTTTTGTCGATGGTCTCACCCGTGGCGGCGTCATGGTATCCCAGTTCGGTCGCGGTGTCCGCCACCTTGCACAGTTTGAGGATGGCGCCCATGGAGGCCTGGGTGGTGTTGTGCGATCGCACCAGACCGAGGAACGGGCTTTCCGGGTTCACCGTGCCGGCGCCCATGGCGTTCGACACGTTCCACGAATCGGCACCGCCCTTGTAGTTGTTGCAGGCGAAGTCGGTCGTGGGGTACGTCGTGGTGGTCTGCAGGTTGTCGTTGATCGAATGACCCGCCTCCATCCACGCAATCAGGTTGATCGGCTTCCAAGACGAACCAATGGTCCAACCGGAGCCGCCGCCGTCCACCAGATCGACGGCATAGTTCTGGCCCGACTTGGTCGGATCGTTCGCGGCTGCCGGAGTGGCGTCATAGTAACGATTCAGGCCAAAGCTCAGTACTTCGCCGGTTCCCGGTTTGACTGCGGCCATGGCTATTTCCATGCCGCTGGAATCGTCCGGTGGAATGGTATTACGCGCGGTCTCCATCATCGTGGAATTCGCTTCCACATCCAGCGTGGTGACGATCTTCAGGCCACCCTCCTGCAGCAGCTTGTTACGCTCCGCACGAGTCTTGCCGAATTCTTCGGAGTTCTGGATGCGATGCACCACGAAATCACAGAAGTATGCGTAGTCGCCGGTGTCCTGGCAGCCGACGTTCACGGCCTGCACCTTCAGCGTGTCCTTCAGCGGCGTGTCCACGGCTTCGGTGTACTGGTCCTGGGTGATGTACCCCTCCTGCAGCATCAGCTTGAGCACGATGTTGCGCTGGTTCTCGCTTTCCTTCTGGTTCTCCTCGACCAGCGGATCGTACTGGTTTGGGTTCTTGGTGATGGCCGCGATGGTGGCGGACTGCACCACGTTCAGGTCGGCGGCGGACACGCTGAAGTAGCGCTGGGCCGCGGTCTCCACGCCGTACAGGTTGTTGCCGAACTGGGCGATGTTCAGATAGCCCTGCAGAATCTCGGCCTTGGAATACTTCTTCTCCATCTGCACGGAGATCAGCATCTCGCGGATCTTGCGGGCGACGGTGTCTTCGGTGGCATGGTACTGGGCGATCGGGTCGTCGTCCCCGATTGCCTGCATGAGCAGCACGTTCTTGACGTACTGCTGGGTCAGCGACGAACCACCCTGCTGGGAGCCTTTGACGAGGTAGGTCTGCACGAACGCACGCATCACGCCTTGCACGTCGACGCCGGCGTGAGTCCAGAATCGACGGTCCTCGCGCGCCACCACTGCCTGCTGCATGGTTTTGGAAATCTTCTTCAGCGGCACGACGATACGGTTTTGGTTGTAGAACGTCGCGATAACGGTGGAACCGTCTCGCGCGTACATCGTCGACTTCTGGGGCAGACTGGTCACGTCGAAGTCCACGTTTTCTACCTTGAGCGACGGAATCACCGCTTTGGCGGCTTTACTGGCACCGACCACACCCGGTACAAACAACACGCTGGCCACCACGCCACCGCAGACGGCAAGCATGATATAGGCCAAGAGGAGAACAAGCACACGTTGGAGAGTGAGGGACTTCTTTTTGGGCATGGGCCCCATTCTAAATGGGGTGCCCTACCAACCGGGCTCACAGTCAGCTCCCGTGAACATATCATCACAAGAACCGCACTAGCGTAACATTGGCTGGAAGTCAGCCGAACGGTCAGCGCCGCGAGCGTCGAATCAGCATACCTGGCTGGAAGATGATGATCGATCGGCCGTCACGTGCGATCCATCCGCGGTTGGAAAAGTCCATCAACGCCTTGTTCACGGTCTCACGACTGGAGCCCACCAGTTGGGCCAGCTCTTCCTGAGTCAGGTCATGCGGCACTTTGAGGCCCTGTTCCACCGGCTCGCCGAAACGTGAGCCCAAGTTGAGCAATGTCTTAGCCAGACGCGCCGGCACATCCATGAATACCAAGTCGGAGATGCGTTCGTTGTTGCCGCGCTGGCGGTTGGCCATGACCTGCAACATGTCGATGGCCACACGCGGATGTTCATCAAGCCATGCGAACAGGGCATCATGCTCCAGCCAGACCACGCGCGTGCCATGGCTCATGGACACCGCGGACGCGGTGCGCGGGCCACCATGAGGGTCGAATACCGGAATCTCGCCAAGCACTTCGCCCGGCGCGTGGATGGACAGCAGCTGCACGCGGTCATCGGAAGAAGTGCGAATCAGCTTGACGCGCCCCTGCTCCAGTAGATACATGCGCTGATCGGTATCGCCTTCGGAGAAGATATAGTCGCCCTTATCGAAGGTCGCACGCTTCAAATGCGGCAGCAGCTCCTCGGCTTCGGCTGGCGATACCTGCTTGAACAATGCCGTATGCAGCAGGATGTTCTCCTCGTCAGCAAAAGCGTTTGGCGTTTCCAAGCTCATCGCACCATCCTTATTGTCCTACGACCGTCGTCGGCCATCCGTCATATTGTAACGCGCCCCACAGGTTTCGTCAGAAGCATGCCATCATTCGTCACTTCATGTGTGGCGCGATCCGATAGCCGTACGACATGCTGACGAATGTGTTACCGCGAAAAACGGCACTGTCGCGGTTACCGCGCTCGCCCATGACAAAACCACGCACGGCCACCGGCAAAATCGTATACGGCCATTGATGAAATCACGCCGCAAACCAGTCAATAAGGCGTTCGACGATGTGTTCGCGGCTGAGACCCGTCTGGCTTTTCATCGGGTCCACGCGTTTGACTGCTGATTTCACCGCTTTGTCTGACATCTTCTCGCGACTGGTGTTGAGCACACGGCTCATCTTGGCCGCATCGATGTCATATGCCATGGTCACATGGTGCAGCACCGCGCCGCCTGAGCCTACGGGGAAGCGCCGTTGCGCCGCTCCCCCGATCTTGCCGTACTGCGAGGCGATATCATTGAGGCCTGCGAACCGCACATCCAAGCCAAGTTCGCGCAGCGCTTCGATCAGCCACCAGTCACAGAGCTGGTAGGATTCTTCGATGCTTACGCCCTGAACGAAATCGAACGGTGCATACAGCGAATAGGTAATGGTGTTGCCCGGTTCGATAAACATCGCTCCGCCACCCGTGCAACGGCGTACCACGTCGAAGCCGAGCTGCTTGGCAATGTCCAGATTCACCTCGTCCTGGGCCGATTGGAAACGGCCGATGACCACAGCCGGGCCCGCCCACTCCCATAATCGGATGGTCGGATGTCGTGTTCCTGCTGCGACTTCACGCGCCCAGGTCTCGTCAATGGCCATTTGCTCGTCCGGAGTACGCGGATGGTCGTGGATCACGGTGAGTTGAGGCTTGAGGGCGTTCCAGCGCTCCCGGTATTCAGAGCTTTTGTCGGGCTGCTTGGTTTGTGTATTGATGGATGCTGGGATGTTCGGCGCATCGGGGCTGACCACCCCCACCCGCTGCGCGGGAGCCCCCGCTAGCGGGGGCAAGTTGCTGCTTACGGCTCGGCTGTATGCGGTTTTGATGGCAATTTCATCTGTGCCGATAATTTGGCAACTAGGATGAGCGTCCAATACGGACCGCAATGAATCATCGCTAATTAGAGCTTGTTCCAGGTCATGCAACAAAGCATGAGATTCGGCATCCGAAACTGATTCAATAAAGAAATCACCGCTGATATGGCATGACTGTGCGGTGCCGTCACCATCGACGGATACGGTCACGGCGACTAGTTTGCTGCCAACGGTTTTGCATTCCCCATGTCGCATTTGCATGCAACTCAGTATAGAGAGTTTTCTGGCTCCCCTCTGGAGGGGAGCCAAGTTTGAGGTCACATGCGGGCCAGAATGTCCTTGCCGACCTGGTCGGTGGAGCGCACGGTGGAGCCGAGCTCCTCGATGTCCGCTTCGGCGGCGGTATGGATCTTCTTGGCCGCATCATCAAAGCCGAGATGCTCGAGCAGCATGGCGGCGGAAAGGATGGCGGCGGTCGGGTTGGCCTTGTTCTGACCGGCGATGTCCGGAGCGGAACCGTGAATCGGCTCGAACATGGACGGGAACTCGTCGGAGGCGTTGATGCAGCCGGAGGCGGAGTAGCCCACGCCGCCCACCACGGAGCCGGCCTCATCGGTCAGAATGTCGCCAAAGAGATTGTCGGTGAGAATCACATCGAAACGGCTCGGGTCGGAAACCAGGAAGATGGTGGCCGCATCGATGTGCTGGTAGTCGTGGGTGACCTCAGGGTATTCCTCGCCGACCTTGTCGACGATGCGCTGCCACATATCACCGGCGTTGACGAGCACGTTCTTCTTGTGCACCAGGGTGACGTGCTTCTTGCGCTTCATAGCGAGCTTGAAGGCGTAACGCACCACACGCTCCACACCGTATGCGGTGTTGATGGACACCTCGGTGGCCACCTCCTGCGGGGTGTTGCGGCGCACCGCGCCGCCGGCACCGCAGTACAGACCTTCGGTGCCTTCACGCACCACCACGAAGTCGATGTCGCCGGGGTTGGCGAGCGGCGAGGTGACGCCCTTGTACAGCTTGGAGGGGCGCAGGTTCACGTACTGGTCGAGGTCGAAGCGCAGCTTCAGCAGCAGCCCGCGTTCCAGAATGCCGGCCTTGATGCGTGGATCGCCCACGGCACCGAGCAGAATCGCGTCGTTGGCCTTGATGCGCTCCTCTTCGTCCTCGGGCAGGATCGCACCATCGCGCAGATAACGCTCGGCACCCAAGTCGAAGTTCTCGTACTCGAAGTCAGCTACGCCTTCAGCGGCCTTTTCCAAAGCCTTCTGAGCCCACGGAGTGACTTCCTTGCCAATACCGTCGCCGGGAATAACGGCGATTTTATATGTCTTTGCCATAGTTCAAGGAGCCTACTCGCGCTATCACCTGCCGGCCCGAACCCGCTCAGCTAGTGGACATGGCCTAATGAGCGAGTCCCATCACATCCATGCACCAAGCGTTCTCATAGGAAACCTCTTCCCATTGCTTGTAACGCCCGGATAGACCGCCGTGACCGGCCTCGACCTCAATCTTGGCCACCGCGTCCACGCCGGCGGACTGCAGCCGGGCCAGCCATTTGAGCGGCTCGACGTACAGCACGCGGGTGTCGTTCATCGAAGTGGTAATGAAGATTCTCGGGAATTGCGCGGCGGCGACCGCGCCGGTGGCAGCCCCATCAGCACTGCCGTCACCGGCAGCCTCGTCGTTGCCGCCCTCGAGCACGGCGACCGGCACATTCTCGTATGGCGTGTACGACTTCATGTACTGATACACCTCAGGGTCATGCAACGGGTCTCCCCATTCGTCCCATTCGGTGACGGTCAACGGCAAGTCCGGGTCAAGAATGGAGGTCAACGCGTCCACGAACGGCACATCCGCCTCAACACCGGCGTAGCATTCGGGCGCCATATTGGCAATCGCGCCCATCAGCAGGCCGCCAGCGGATCCGCCGTTGGCCACAGTGCGCCAAGCATCAGCCAAATGCGCCTTCTGCAGCGCGCGTGTGGCGTCCACGAAGTCCTCAAAGGAATGCTTCTTGTTCAGTCTGCGCCCCTGTTCATACCAGGCGCGTCCCATTTCGCCGCCGCCACGAATATGCGGCACGGCGTACAGCACACCGCGATCCAACATGCTCAGACGAGAGACCGAGAACCCCGGATCGGAGGAAATCCCGTATGCACCATATCCGGTAATGAACATCGGCGAATCCTGCGCCGGGCAATCGCGGTGCCAGACAAGGGAAACAGGAATGCGTTCGCCGTCGCGCGCGGTAATCCACACACGGCGTTCCATGTAATCGCGTGGATTGAAGTTGCCCAACACGGTGGCTCGCTTCAGCAGCGCATCTTCACCGGTGGCGGGATCGATTTCGTGCAGCTCGCCCGGGCGGGTGTAGCTGGCGAACGAGTAGCGCATGCGCGGCGCCTCATACGAGGGGTTGCCGCCGACGCCGATGGTGTACAAGCGCCGGGTCTCACCGGGCAGTTGGTCGTCGCTGGCACCATCGGAAGATGACGTGTGATCCGTGGGGGCCTCATCTTCGGCCCACAAGATTTCGCCATGATCGCCGGTGAAGTCTTCGCGATCGGCGGCAACCATGTCCCAGTCATCCTCCAGGGCAGGCGGCAGCAATTCCGTAAACCGCCACGGCCGTCCGGCCAGGAAGTCGGCGGCAGCCGCGCTCTTGGTCATGTATGCCACGTGCGGCTGGCCGTCGGCACGGTAGCTCAGGGACACAAAGTTGCGATGCAACGCGATGCCTTCGATGCCCAGACCGTGGGCACCCTGCAATATCGCCGGATTGGCGACGTTGAAGTATGCCTCGGTAATCGACTTATCCGGCTCACCATGTTCACAGCCGTACGGCGACCCGGCGGCAATGCACACGCCTTCGCCGAGTCGGTACGGCGGCTCATGGCCACGCATGTCAATGACGTCGATTTCGAAATTCGGATTGGCGGCGTTGTGGTAGACCACGGCGAGTGGCACATCCGCACCGTTCTCCCCCGCGCCTTCAAAACAGGCAAAGCTCACATCATATTCAATATCGTTCTGGCGCGGAATGAAAGCTTGGAATTCGCCTTCAGGCGTGGCCACCGGCAGCATCAGCACTTCGGTGGTGGTTTTGGAACCGGTGCCGATCACGATATTGCGCTCATCAAAACTGATGCCAACGCCCACCCAGAACCGTTCATCGGTTTCTCGGTACACGCACACATCCGATTCGACCGCCGTGCCAACACGATGCCGCCACACAGCGAGCGGCCGCCAGGAATCGTCCAATTCCACCCAGAACACCCATTGGCCGTCCGGCGTGAAGCATGCGCTGCCAATGCCGGTGAACTGTTCGGGCAGTTCGCTGACCGGCTCCCCGGTCTCCAGCCCGGCAAGGTCGCGAATGCGGAAATCATATCGTTCGTCTCCCGCAACATCCACGCCGTACAGCATCCAACGGCCGTCCTTGCTCAGATCCAGGCCACCGAGCCGGAAGAAGTCATGCCCCTCGGATTCCTTGTTCGCATCAAAAACGACCTGTTCGCCGGGCATGGAGCCGGGCGCGCCTTGCGGATCCACGACCGGCGGGCCCCAGTCATCGGCATCGCGCACGGGGATGCGGCATTGCACGCCATACTGTTTGCCCTGCTGCGTGCGGGTGAAGTACCAGTAATCATTGACGCGCGTGGGAACCGACATATCGGTCTCTTCCACATGCGATTTCAGCTCTTCAAACAACGTATGCCGGAAATCCGCCAGATGCGCCATGCGACGCTCGCAGTACTGGTTTTCGGCAGCTACGTAGCTGCGCACATCATTGGAGTCTTTGTCTCGCATCCACTCGTAATCGTCTTCGAAAACGTCACCGTGGAATTCGCGGCGCTTCGGCTCGCGCTTGGCGTAAGGCGGCATCGCGGCCGCGGCGTTTATGCTCTCGTCAGTCATACCACGCGATTATAGGCGAGGCACCGCACCGGGACGCATTCAGTGTTCATTACGCCGCGCCTATCGCAACACCGTCTTCAGATACGGCAGCATGGTCTTCAGAATGTTCGAGCCGGTGGTGCCGGTGAACACTGGCACATCGGTTACCGGAGTCGGCTGGGTCGAGGTGAGCCCCGTCACCGACGCCAATCCGGTTGATTCGCGCGGGCTCAACTCACGAATGACGATCGCCAGTACACGTCCGGGATATCTGCGGGCGATGGTGGCGTACGTGGTCGGGTCTTTCTGCCCGTCATCGCCCACCAGAATGAACTTCATGTCTGGGAAGTCGGCCATAAGTTGTTCGGCAAACTCAAGTTTGTGCTGGGGGCCGGTGGGTACGAAGGTCTTGGGCCTCGGGTCGAGGTCGCGCAGCAGCAGCGGGCCTTCGGGAAAACCATGGTCAGTGATGAAGTTGCGAATCGAACTCTCCACATTCCAGGGCGATGTCGAAAGATAGAAGAACGGTGCGCCGGGGAACAAGTCGGCGATGCGGGTGAACAGCACGCTCATGCCCGGCACGGAGGCTTTCTTCTTGGGGTCGAGGAACAGCAGGTTGTACGCGGCCTTCCATGGCACCGGGGCCTGCGTGATCATGATGGTGTCGTCCACATCGGAGATGATGCCGACTTTGGCACTGGCGGGGATGGTGTACAGGTTGGCGCTCACGGGTTTGCGGTTGACCACGCTGTAGGAGACGCGATGGATGCCGGGCACCAGACGATGCTCGGCCACGAGGTCGAGGTATCCGGCGGAATCGGAGATGGCGTATTCGCTGCCGAGATCGCGCGTGCGGTCCACCTTGTCATAGACCTCGGAGACGCCGATCTGCACGGTGTTGAGCGGCGTGTCATCAATGCTGGCCTGCACGTGGGTGCGCGGCGCGGATACGGCGAGCATGCCGCGGATGCCGCGGATCAGTTCGCCGGATTGCGCGTGCTTGGGGGCGTATACCGTGCGGCAGATCAGACGCGAGTAATCACCGGTGCCATAACCTACATAGGGTTCCACTCGCGGATACCACCCCCATTGGCGCACCACCTGAGTGGAGACGCGTGACCATACGCCGAACACGCGGGTGACGGCACGACGTATGAATCGGGTGATCGGAGGCTTGACCTCGATGCGCTCACGCTTGGAGGGGGTGTCGAACGTCGTGGCAGCCTTGCGTGCGGGAATCGGCACGGTGGGCATGTCATCGGAATGTTCAGCATTGCTGACATTGTCGGCGCCATTGGCGGATGCCTTGACGTCAGAGACTGGCGCGGTGGCGGACAGCACTGCATTGCGAGCAGCAGCATCCCAAGGCAGTCGCTTGCCTGCCGCCTCAAAATCCTCGCGTGGGCTTCTCATAGACACCAATATAGGCCATACGCCTCATTTTCTTGGCTCCCCTCCATAAGAGGCACGGTGCATATAGGTTTGATGCCACATACTGGCTCCCCTCTCTGAGGGGAGCCACGGGTAGAACTACCGCACGACCTTCGCGTATTCGTCGGCGCTCAGCAGCTCCGGCTCATCGTCGTCAAGCTCGACCTTCAGCAGCCAGCCTTCGCCGTACGGATCTCCATTGACCACGGACGGGTCGTCCGCCACGTCACGGTTCACATACTTGACCGTACCCGCCACGGGGCTGATCAGCGGCTGGACGGCCTTGGAGGATTCAAGCTCCACGATCTCGTCGCCGGCCTCCACACGGGCGCCAGGCTCAGGCAGATCCACGAACACAAGTTCGCCAAGCTGGTCGGCGGCGTATTCGGTGATGCCGATGATTGCGGGGTCAACCGAACGGTCCACCCACGCATGCTCCTCGGAGTATTCGAGATGGTCGGGAATGTCGAGGTTCAACGGCTGTTCGTTTTCGTTGTCATCACTCATAGTCATAAGTCTAACCTATCTTCGCGGTCCGTCACAGCTCGCGACCGAGCCATTCCTCAATCATGTAGCGGGCGATGGTGGCGCGGCCCGGCGCCGCCATACGGCCGGCGATGAGCTCGGCCGTGTATTCGTCGCGTGTGACCCATCGCGCGGTCATGGTCTCCTCGCCGTCCACACGCACGTCGGTGGTGATCGCATGTGCCTTGAACGCCATCATCAGCGAAGCCGGGAACGGCCACGGCTGCGAGCCCAGGTACCGTACCTCGCCGAGCTTGATGCCGGTCTCTTCCATGGCTTCGCGGCGGCAGGCGTGTTCAAGGTTCTCCCCCGCCTCCACGAATCCGGCGGACACCGAATACAGCCTCGAATCCTTCCATGCCGCGTTGTGTTGCAGCAGCAGACGGTCGTGCCCGTCCACGATGGCGGTGATGACCGCCGGCTCCACGCGTGGGAACAGCACACGGTTGCCGTCCGCCTCGTTGGTGCATCGCTGCGCCCATCCGGCGAGCGCCGGCCGGACCGCCGCGCCACAGGTGGGGCAGAACCGCTGGCGGCTGTGCCAGATGCTTAAGGTGATGGCACTGGTGGCTTGCCCGGCCTCGCGCGCGTTGGCGTGAGGGGCGAATCCGCGCAGGTCCACCCAGTCGAACCGGGTCACGGCCTGTTGCAGCAGCGTGGGCTTCGGGGCCAAGGGCTGTACGGGCGCGCCGACCGAATCATCGAAGGCATCGTCCGCACCTTGCCCGGCCGAATCCGGTACACCGAGCGACCCGGAAATCTTGGCTGCGGCTACGCCGCCATTGCCCTTGGTGTTTCCCGGCTGCCGTATTCCGGCGGCAGCACCTCCGCTGATGCCGTTCTTGCCCAGCGCGCCGTCCACAGTGCCGGAATCCTGGGTGCCGAGCACGCCGCCGGCAGCACCGGAAACACCAGCAATCCCGCCAACACCGGGAACGCCGGCTTCCGGCACGCGCGTGATATCCACGGCGACCACGGATTCGCCGCGCGCCCCGACATAGGAGCCGAGGAACATGGCGACCGCTTCGGGGTAGCGTGCCAGTTCGGCGGACACATAGGCGCCCAGCAACGTGGCGAGCCGCATTTTCACGTTCTCATAGTCCACGAGCTCGCCTTGGCCGCGCGGTACGGCGACAAGTCCGCCGCGCGTAAGCACGACTTTGGTGGTCGGCTCGGCCAGCAGCTCGTCGATCAGGCCGGGTTCGCTTCGCCGGTCCACCTGATAGTCGATGTCACCTTGTGCGAGCGGCAGGAACGGCAACGCATGGGTCAGCGCCAGAGGCGAGAAATGAATGTCAGCGGTCATCGAAGTCTCCTATGCGTTCTTCTGCGCGTTCTGCACGCGCTTGACGAGCGAGAGCAGTGCTCGCGCCACGGTATCCGGATGTTCGACGGCACTGAAATGGCCGCAGTCCGGAATATCGATGAATTCGGCGCCGGTGATTCGTTCGGCGAGCGGACGCATCACACTCGGATTGCTGGAGGGGTCCAGTTCGCCGGATACCACCAGGCTCGGTGCGCTGATCGTTTCCGGCACCGCCCCCAGTTCGGGCCGTCCGTAGGTCATGCGCTGACGCCAGGCCAGACCAGCCGGGTTCTGTTCGTTGATCCAGCCGGTCATGGTCGCGATGAATTCAGGAGTCTTTTTGACGGTGGAATCGCCATCGGCCGGCTGCGCGAAGTGCATGACCGGTTCGACCGAGTTCGTCTGTCCGGCGGCGTCCGCCATCTTCAGTCGGTTCTCTCCGCCCACGCCGTCAGACGCGGCCATCGTGTCGCACAAGGCCAGTCCGGCCACCGTTTCGGGGTACAGGCGCTGGATGTCCATCGCCACGTAGCCGCCCATCGACAGCCCGACCCAAATCGCCTGCTCATAGCCGGCGGCCTTGATCAGGTCCACGTAGGCTCCGGCCAGGCGATCCAGCGCCTCGCTGTACGCGCCGTTCGCCATGCGGGGGCCAGAATCGGCCTCGCTCGGCACCGGGGAGGTGCCAGAGCCGGCCATATCCGGCGCCCAAATCGGGAAGTCCGGCACATCGTTCAGATCGGCGAAATCGGCGAGCGCCTTCGCGCACACGTCCCACATGCGGTGGTCCACCGGGTAGGCGTTCATCAGCACCACCGGCACGCCTTCGCCGTCGCGATAGATATGATTGGCCAATTCGATTGCCATGAATTACTCCTTCACATTCACGTCCCACCAGCGGGAAGCAGAACAACTGTCAGATTCCGGCCCAGGCCAACGCCTGCCGCACGATGCGACCATGACCGTTGACCATCTGCGCCACGAACGTGTTCATTACGTCGCTCTTGGGATCCACCCATTCCACATCCAGCGTCTCGTCCTGCGGCTTGCAGTCGCCGGCGATAGGCACCACGTAGCACAGTGCGATGGCGTGCTGGCGCGGATCGTAGTATTCGCTTAGTCCCGGCGTGGGGAAGAATTCGGCTACGGTGAACGGCTGGAGCCCGACCGGCAGCAGCGGCAAGGCGATATCGCCCAAGTCCTTGGCCACATTGCGGGCGATGGCCTCGCGCAACGTTTCGTGATACAGCACGCGGCCGGTAATCAGCGTACGCTCGATCGACCCGTCCTCGGATACGCGCAGCAGTGAGCCCACCTGGGAGATGCGGCCCATCTCATCGGTGCGCACGGGCACGATCTCCACGTACGCGATGGGCATCTGATGGCGCGCCCGGTTGATGTCGGCCGGTCCCAGCCAGCCCGGCGGGTTGCCGTGGCCCGAACCGCCTCCGTGAATGAAGTCCTCGGGCGTGATGTTGTCGAATTCGCCGCGGCCACGGCCGGCATCATAATCGCCCTCGTCGGGCACTTCATCATTCATGACTGGCATGGTCTCATTATCGCGCGCATTGATGAACATGGGCACAATTCACCGAAAAATTGTCTGTGAATTCTCAGCAAAGCGCCTCATCGCCTCCATGCGCCCACAATCCATTCAGCTTGGGGCACAAACTTTTGCCGAAATGTTGGGTGATGCTGGGAAGCTGGTACATAGCATCAAGCACTGTGTTTGAGGAAGGAACTTCAATGGCCACCACCGCCATCACTTCAGCTGAGTTTGAGAAGACCATCACCGACAACGAAATCGTGTTCGTTGACTTCTGGGCCACGTGGTGCGGTCCGTGCCGAGCATTCGGCCCGATTTTCGAGGCTGCGTCCAACGAGCCGGAGAATGCGAACATCGCTTTCGTCAAGGTGGACATCGACGCCAATCAGGATCTGGCTCAGGCTGCCGGCATTCAAGCTGTGCCTACGTTGATGATTGCCAAGCAGGGCGATGTCATTTTCCAGCAGGCCGGCGCGCTGCAGGCCTCCGATCTGGACGACCTCATCGCCCAGGCCAAGGCGCTGGATCTGGCCTCCGCCAAAGCACAGCAGGCAGCACAGGAGCAGCAGTAAGCCTTATCACGCTGCGGCAGCGGAAGCACGGGAAAAAGCCCATATATAGTGCTTCCTTGCACTGATGACTACTACATATGCCATCCGTGGCGGGTCGAACACCCACCACGGATTTTTTAGAGTCTTCGCCAGTTTGTGTGGTGAGGGTGTGAGTATCGGTGTCGTTGCCGGGGTTTTCGCGTGTGCGGGTATGAGAGGGGCGTTCTTCTGTTAGGTTTGTTTCCGCCAAGAATAGAACCGAAGAACAGAGGAACGCCTGTGCCCACCATATCAGCCGGCGCGCTCAAGCGCATGCTGCACCTGCCCGCGAACGTCGTGACCGGCGCGCCGCGCATCGAGAAGGATCGCCGTGGCGGCGACGTGGTCGTCGTACCGGTGCGCCCGTACGCGAGGGACACGGGCCGTTGCGCCGAATGCGGCGGGCATGGCCGGCCGTACGACCGTCTGCCCGCGCGGCGTTGGCGGCAACTCGACATCGGCTGCGCGAAACTCCTGCTGGAATACGCGCCGCCGCGCGTCGACTGCGGGGCCCATGGGGTGACGGTCGCGATGGTGCCGTGGGCGAGGCGCAAGAGCGCGTACACGTATGACTTCGAGCGGCAGGTGGCATGGTTGAGCGTGCACGCGCCCAGGAGCGCGGTATCGGCGCTGATGCGCGTCGACTGGAAGAGCGTCGGTCCGGTCTGCCGGCGCGTCGCCGACGAGCTGCGCGCCGAACAGGGCGCGGGCCTGTTCGACCATCTGCGTTCCATCGGCGTGGACGAGACCAGCTACAAGCGCGGGCACAAGTACATGACGATCGTCGTCGACCACGACCGGGGACGCGTCATCTGGATGCACCAGGGCCACGGGGAGAAGGTCTTCGACCTGTTCTTCCAACAGCTCACGCCCGCCCAGCGCGAATCCATCCGGGTCATCACCGGCGACGGGGCCAGATGGATCGACGAGTGCGCGTTCCGCTGGTGCCCGCAGGCCGAACGCATCCTCGACGGGTTCCACATCGTCGGCTGGGCGACCGACGCGCTCGACAAGGTCCGCACCGCCGCATGGCGCGAGGCCAGGAAGACGGGCACGGCCGGGAAGGGCGCGAAGGACCCGATCAAAGGAGCCCGGTGGGCGCTGCTCAAGAACGGGCCGGACCTGGCCGCCGGCCAGAAGGCCCAACTGGAATGCGTGGCGAACACCGACGAGACCCTCTGGCAGGCGTACAAGCTCAAGGAACGCCTCAGGATGATCCTCAAACAGACGGCGGAGACGGCCGCGCCCCTGCTGCGCCAATGGGCCGCGGACGCGTTCCTGTCGGGCATCCCGGGATTCGTCCCGCTCGGCGAGAAGATCGACCGACGCCGCTTCGACATCCTCAGGACCATCCGCAGCGGACTGTCCAACGCAAGGCTCGAGGCCGTGAACAACAGGATCAAGACCACCATCAAGATCGGCTACGGCTACCGGAACCTCGACAACCTCATCGCCCTGGTCATGCTCAAATGCGGCGGACTCAACCTCCAACTCCCCGGACGCCAATAGACAGTAAGCAAGACAGATGATTCACACCCACACAAACACCCGAAGAGCCATTTTTTATTCATCCACTCAACGTCCTATGATGGAGAGCAGTGTGTACCCAACCAAGGAGCGCAATGTCGAAGCACGCTGAGCGAACCTCAATCGTCAAAACCCTATCTCGGGGTCAGTGGGCGAAGATCGCAGCGGCCGTAGCCGCAGTGGGTCTCATTGCCGCTGCAGGCATTATATCTCGCGACTTCTATCAGGCGAGCACCGCTACGCATCCCATCACCCCAACCTCATTCTCCGCCACCGACGGCGCAGCTTCCCGCTCGGCCTCCCGTGGCGCGCTCAAGAGCACCACTTATGTGACCGTCAAGGTCAACGGCAAGTCCCGCGTGGTTCTCGGCGAAAAAGACAACATGACCACCGTCAAGGATGTGCTGGAAACCGGTGATATCGTTCTCGATCCGGAAGATAGCGTGAGCCCAAGCCTGGATTCCAAGGTCACCGAGTCCACGGTCATTTCCGTCGACCGCGCCAACACCACGGTGGAGACCACTGACACCGATATCGCCTTCAATGAAGTACGCAAAGAGACCTCGAGCCTGCCCAATGGCCAGGAGAAGGTCGAGACCGAGGGTGAGAAGGGTGTGCTGGAGACCACGTCTCTGGTGACCCGCTCCGGCGATAAGGTCGTCTCCTCCAACGTGTTCACCTCATGGGTCAAGAAGGCACCGGTCGACAAGGTGATTCTGGTGGGCACCGCCACCGTGTCTTCGTCCAGCGCCGCCAGCCTCGGCACCACCACGCCGGCCGGCGAGATTCAGTCCTGGGCGCATGACTACCTGATTTCCAACGGCTACTCCGAGGCCGACTTCACCGCCGCCAACTTCATCATCAGCCACGAATCCGGCTGGAGCCCCACCGCCACGAACCCGTCTTCAGGTGCTTACGGCCTGCCGCAGGCGCTGCCAGGCAGCAAGATGGCTTCCGCAGGTGCAGACTGGCAGACCAACTACCAGACCCAGTTCAAGTGGTTTGTGAACTACTGCAACGGCCGCTATGGTTCGATTTCCGGCGCGTACGCGTACTGGCAGGCACACAAGAGCTACTAAGCCATGCATCTGAAGCCCCGCCTAAGTCGCGGGGCTTTTGCATATTCAGAAAAACGGTCAGCCATCAGACTGTTCCAGTAACGGAATAGTCTAATCTCGCCGATTTAGTTAGCACACGAAACAAAACTAAGCTCATTTCTATTCATTATCATCATCAAAGTCGATGTTCACGTCTGCTTCGTGGTAGAGCTCAATATTAGTATTCATATCGATTTCCTCGACAATCCATGGCTCTTCCTGCAGCTGGCAGTTTTGTTTAAACTCGTCGTAGTGATTGCGTCCATCCATACCGCGCAGGGTCACCACGATACCGAAACGTATACCGTCGCCAGCATTGGCCCCTATAATACCGTTCTCGTCGATTTGCGGGTCGAAACGTTCGGTTTTGCGAATCTTGAAGCCCCAGTACGGGATACCTCGGGTGGCTCGGGGCACAAAACGGGATTTCTCAATGTCGCTGACATGTTTCACGTTATCCCATTTGCGATAGAGCCTTCGTGCGTCCCCTTCGTAAGTTCGCGCGGTTGGGTCGCCCTGTACGTTGTTGTCGAGCGAATCAACGCCATCGGCCTTCATCCGTCCAAAATGAAGATCCAGCTCAGTGTCCGTGTAATCGACACCCTGGTTCTTGTCGCATTTCGGGAAGTAACAGAGTGTTGCTCTCGCCATATAGGGATATTTTCCATTCACGACTGGCACCGGGATACGCCAGTTGTAGGTCTCGAAAGCATTGACGGCACCTTCGAGCACGAACCGTATCTCATTGGACGGCGTAGTCAAGATATCCTTGATATGCGTGGGTACGATACCGTAACCGAGCTTGATTCCAGTAGATGGGAAGGCACCCCACCCAGATGCGGAATCAATGAGCAGAGCCTTGGCTGTTTCCCGTGACAGGTTCATAACGTGTATCAGATAGGCCATCTTTCGTGTGATCCACGGGGCCGCGAACGAGGTACCAGCCGTCAGAGCGATGCCGCCTGGCTTGTAGACGGCCATGCGTTCAGTGTCGTCACCACCGAAGCATGAGAGATCGGGTTTGCGGAAGAATTGGAGCACAGGACCTTCTCGCGTGTAGCTTGCTGGTTCCTTGAGGATGGAGATGGCGTTAACGACCAACGCGTTGATAGAGTCCGCAGGTGCGCCGATGCGTTTTGGTTTGTTCCGGTCGTCGGCTGCCGTCTTGTTGGTTCCGGAAACGATGAAGATTACGCCGTATTCGTTCTGCAATCTATCTAGGATGGCCGCTTCGGGTGAGATGGCGTTCTCAGGTGCCTCCAAAGTTGAGCCAAGACTCAGGTTCCAGACGGTGATGTCCCGGTTTGCAGAAACAATACGATGTATCGCAGTGAGGATGGCGAACGAGCTGTTCCGCCCTTCCCTCGCAACAGCGAAGTGACGTACTTGGAAACGACCGCACCCATCATCAAGACTCGGGTTCAAAGTGGGACCATCAACAATGAGCGATGTGACTTCTGTACCATGCATATAATCGTCAGAATTCTCGCCCAGATTGGGGTCGATTTCATCGTGATATTCTACCCAGTCAGAGAAGTATGCACCCATGTCGAATCGCGTGTCAATGACGCCGATAATCGGCTCGTTGCCCGGCTCGGGAATGTCGGGCGCATACTCATCGCGTGTGGAAGCCGGTTCAAACTCCAATTGTGAAACATCCTTCAACGACATGGCGACCAGATACGGCGCGGACTTGGCGAGAACATCGTATTGGTCGGGGGTCATGCGGATGGTGGTGGAATCGAGCAGATTCGCTGAGATAACGTCCACACCTAGGGAGTTCAGCAGCGTCACGGTCTGGGGAATATCGCGATTGGTATTATAGATGGTAACCAGAGAACGGTCCATCTGCTCGTCAACATGCTGCTTGACATCGAAGCGCTTGATATAATACACGTCTCGGACAATCTGGGCGAAGGCAGTCTTGCTTAGACCAGTGTTCGAGTCGATCCGGTCGAGACCAGCCTTGGTGAGCGCAGCCAAACCATCCGCGTCGATGTCACCGTCATGTCGTTCTAATATCGTCCGACATGCTTTCAAATCGGCGATAGTTGATTCGATAATTGGCATAGTCACATAATGAGTGATGACATGGCACGGCAGGCCGTTAATCTCTTCGAAGTAGGCCCCGACGATAGAGTCGTTGGCTCTTTTCCCCGGTCCAGACAGCAGTTGACGTATACGATTGCTCTTTGCCACCACAGTTCTATAATGCACTTCAACCAGAGGCAAGACAGGCGCCTTCCGTCTGTTCCAAAAATCATGCACACTTTGCAGTTGCTTGATCTTGTCATCCACGTCTTCCGCAGAGACCTTCGCGCGTGCTGGCAGTGTGGGCGCTCCAGGACGCTGGGCCTTCCTAGTCTGGAACTTACCCTTAAGTCGCAGTGCGTTATTCATTGTCACGCTCCTTCACTTCCCGTGCGATGGTGCTACGAGAAATACCTGTCAATATTTCCACCTCGCGTAGCGTGAATCCCTGACCATACAGCGCTCGAACATCTTGGATGTTCTTTGCACCGTCAGATACCAGCGCGACGTAGAGGCGCCGTAGATAGTCGAACTCGTCATTAGGCTTGCTAAATGCGATAGATGAGCGGATGAGGTTCTCCATCTCGCCCGGATACGGTAGCCGCTCGGCCAGAGAAAGAACCTTACGAAACAATCGTATGTTCTTGCTGATGAATGAGAACTGGCCGGCGTAGTCGTTCATGATGCTTTCGGCTACGTCAACTAAATCCTCACGCGTATATCTGCCGAAATCAATGACAGCATCGAATCGACGGACGAATGCCTTGTCGAACTTGGTGAACAGGTTAGTGGTAGCGAACAGCATAACTTGCTCCGACAGCTCGTCCATCCGGCGCAGCAGCGCAGACGTGGCCCGACCCATCTCGCGCACATCATGGGAATCGACACGGTCCAATGCGAGAGCGTCAATCTCGTCGAACAACACAATCACATGGTCTGGCTGAGTGAAACCGTTAATCTCATCGAACAACTTTGCAATGTTTTTCGCCGTCTGTCCGAGCCTACTGTCCACGACCATACTGAAATCCACCACGTACAAATCACGCCGTAGGATGGCTGATATTTGCTTAACCGACTCTGTTTTGCCCGTACCTGCTGGACCATGGAACAGAAACCGGTGGATACCAACGTTCCGACCGATTGCATTGAGAATCCCCTGGATATCGTTTGTAATGGGCTCCGGCAAAGGCAGCGACGTCTTTACCACTGGCCTCTTCGTAAGAAACTCTGACCGCGCGGCCGAATCTGCGACCTGTGGAATGAAAGTGTTAGCATCCGACAATAGCGCGATGATATAGGATGCCAACTGCACATCGCCGGAACGGTCGAAATCCTTTGCGATACCATACGCCTCATTGCGGAATGCCGCATCGTTATGCTCAGCGTGGTACCGAATCAGGTTCAGCACGTCTTTCTTCTTCATGATCCTATGCGCCCTCACAATCCGCTCACTCGACTCCAACTGATATCTAATCAGCATACTTTTAATCAATGACATCTATGTCTCAAATCAATAAGGATTTGTCTTTCAATGCTCCTAGTGATACGCTATGCTAAGCGGTCCACATGGGCCGCGGTAAAGAAAAACTCCGGCCTGCGGGAACAGGTCGGAGTCCGGAACGAGCCCTTGGACTCGCATGTCATTGAGAAAACGACATCGCAAGTCTACCGCGTGGGATTGCCTCATGGCCACCCCCATGCGGATATAGAGCTCCAGACTATAAAGGAGACCACTATGGCTTCGAATCATAAGCCCGGCGAAGACAACCGCCGCCCGGGAACCTACGTGGAGGTCGGACCGCGCGGAGGCGCAGTTGCCAATCCACGCATCGTACACATCGATCAGGGAGACAGGCTTCCACCTACACAGGAAAGCGGACACCTATGGCAGCACCGTCCCGCGGCGAAACATTGAGTCGTCGTTTGTAGGCCCAATATTTCACGCCACAGCGGTGCGATGATTGGGTGTTCTCCGGCCGCTTCGCCAGAGAACGCCCAATCCAATTAGATTAATCAATGAATGCCATGACGCCGGTGTGTTGCTTTAGGCAAGACAATATTTTGTCTCGTCACTAAACAAACTTTTATATAATTAGATAACTCCGAAGCGTCACGATACAAGGAAGTTGACATGGCCAATAGACGAGCAAGAAATATTGGAACTAGAAAATTCAAAAAGCCCTTGACAGATCATGGTTACCGAATCATTGCAGACGCGGTGAACGACATGTGTGGGACTGATTACAAATCAAAAAACATGCGCGGAGTAGGCCCATTAAATATTTCTTATATGGCAGATAACAAATCAACACCTACCGATTACATCGTCGTCTTTTTGAATGGAGACAATGGGACATATGGCAACTGCTTATCAAAGAAGGCCAACACAGATGAATATGACAAAAAATACTTGCTAGAGCGGTTTGACCATACCAAGCCCGGTCATGAACGTGCTACTTTCTTAAAGCAAAAGGGCACGTACAACTTTCTTGGCATATACCAATATGTCGAGGATTTCATAATCGATGACAAAAAATGGGCATTATGGGAGCGCACTAAAGATTGGTTTGATGACCTCACAAAATAATGTTTTGGATTTATGAAGGCCCTGCAGAAAATCTGCAGGGCCTTCATTTGTCATCGAACTAAATTATTCCGATCTCTTAGGATCCTCCGGCTGGGGAGGCGTGGGGGCGGGCGGAGGAGGAGGCGTAGTTGGGGTGGTAGGTGGCGTCGGAGTAGTAGGCTCGGTAGGAGTAGTGGGCGTCGTGGTCGTAGTATCACGGGGCGTCGTAGTGGTCGTTCCCTGGTTCGAATAGCGATACCGATATTGGCTCTGCGCACGCTGAGCCTCAACAGCTGCGCTGTAGTTGGCCATGGACGTGTTTACTGCATCCATGGACGCAGTCAGCGTGTTGACGGCATCCTGCATGGTCTTTACGTCAGTGCCCTGCTGGGACAGCACGGTATTGGCGTTGGCGATGTCGCTTTCCAGCGTCACTCGCGTTGAATTATCGTCGACGGCATACAGGCTGTTGTCCAGCAAAGTCTGTGCCTCGGTGATCTTGCCTTGCAACGCCTGCTGGGCGTCAGCCTGATCCTTAGCGTTCTTGCTGTCCGTCACGGCCTTTGCCGCGGCAGTAATCGCAGTGGCGTTCTTCTTGGCGGTCTTGGTCTGGCTAGTGGCCGTCTTGGCATATTCCTTGAGGTCCGACGTAGAAGCTGAAGTCTTGCACTCCACCGCTTCCACGTTCTTTACCGCGGCGATTGTCTTCTTCAGCGCATCCACGGTCGCACCGTCAGCCACTTGATCAGCTGTAATGCTTTGAGCACTCTTGGTATCAGCCAACGCCTTGGTCAGCGCCTTCTGAGCGGTGGAATTCTGGTCCACGGCCTCAGTACATGCCGTCAACGCATCCTGATGCGGCTGATGGCTTTCCTGACGCTGCTCGCTGGAACGCCAGTACCATACACCACCAATGATCGCTGCAATCACCACCAGCGCAGCAATCACCGAAACGATAATGCCCTTGGTCTTCTTCTTGCCGCCCTTGCCGCCGCGAGACACCTCTGCCGCGCGGTCTCCCTCCGGCTCCTCCACCGGTTCAGGGTTCCGCTCGATGGCACTGAAATCGATGCTCAGATCGTCTGTGGCACTATCACGTTGCGGCTTGGCTTCAGGAACCGGCGCAAAAAGCGGCAGCGTCGCAATGTCATCTTGCTGAGGCGACTGAGCGCTCTCCGCAGCATCGGAAAAGGGAGAGGCACCGCCATCAGTATTCGCCGCAACAGCACCAGTACTGTTGCCGTCACCCGGCGCAGCGCTGCCTGCGTTCTCGTTAAACGAGATAGGAGGTATGTCCCAGAAGGTATCGACGATATCGCCGCGAGCCGGCGACGTAGAGGAACCAGATTCCGCGTTCGGTTCAGGGCGTTCGTCTGTTCCCATGCTCTTCTCATTCCTTTGCGTCATTGAAGTCATTCCAAACTGTCAGTTTATCCAGCCCTATGCCGAGCGTGCCAGCTGGTATTCAAGAATGTCACAATTCTTTACTATTCGATATACAGCCAGCATCATGCACCCAAATAATTCAGTCTTATAACAGTAAAAAACCGTGCGGCACAGAGGTACCGCACGGTCCATATTGCAAGACAATAGGCAAACGCCGAAACTACTACTTGCGGCCTTCCTTCTTGCCCTAGCCCTTGCTCTTGGCGCCCTTATGAGAGCTGCGCCTGTTGCCGTCCTCGTAATAGTAGTAATAATAATTCTTCGAGTGCATCTTCTTCGGGTCAGCGAAGTTGAAGATGAAGCCGAGAATCGGCACTTCGGCGGTCTGCAGAGCCGTAGCGGTGCTTTTCAGCTCCTTCTTC
This sequence comes from Bifidobacterium sp. 2450, assembly GCF_041900695.1. Taxonomy (NCBI): domain Bacteria; kingdom Bacillati; phylum Actinomycetota; class Actinomycetes; order Bifidobacteriales; family Bifidobacteriaceae; genus Bifidobacterium; species Bifidobacterium sp. 2450. The sequence goes on along the minus strand of NZ_JBHEEA010000018.1, from coordinate 3,631 downwards.
TCCACAACGCCCTTACCGGTCACGAGCACCAGACCACCGGCCATACGACCGAATACGGTGGCGTCGCTGGCAATGGACAGCGGAGCAGTATCGATGATCACGTAATCGTACTGGGTGAGAGCCTGATTAACCATTTCCTTCATGAGATCGGAGTTCAGCAGAATGCTGGCATTAGCCGGACGCTTACCGGCCGGCATGATGTGCAGGTTCGGCTTCCAGTACTTCTGGATGACGTCGGCCGGAGATGCCTGGCGAGACAGCACGTGAGACAGGCCCACGTGGCCTTCGATGCCGAGTTTGTGGGCCACGGACGGGTGGCGCAGATCGGCGTCGATAAGCAGCACACTCTTGCCTTCCTCGGCGAGAGCCACGGCAACGTTGGAGGAAACCGTCGTCTTACCTTCGGACGGATCGGTAGAGGTGATGACCAGCAGTCGGCCATGACCCTGCGTGGCGGTGGTGGTAAGGAACGAAAGGTTCATGCGAATACGACGGAATTCCTCAGCCTCGCTACCGGCCGGCTGAGCGACTACGACCGGGCGGCTGTCGTCAAGAATCGAAGCCTGCGGCACAGTACCCAGCGAAGAAGCATGGGTCAGCTCGCGCACGTCATCGGTGGAGTCCACCTTGGTGTTGAGGATGTCCTTCAGCAGAGCAACACCGATACCCACGATGATGCCGAGAATCAGGCCGGCGGCCAGGTACAGCGGAATGTTCGGGGAGCTCTGGCTGGTAGGAGTCTGGGCCTTCTGCACTACCGTGAGCCTGATGGGAGAGCCGCTGGAAGAGGAGTTGTTGTACAGGTCAGAGGAAATCTGATCGGAGAGGTTCTTCGCCACGCTGTTGGCGATGTCGGCCGCTTGCTGCGGATCGCCGACTTCCGCCGAGATATCCACCATGAACGTGTTCGTGGGGTTCGTAGCGGTCACCACGCCGGCAAGATCGGTCGTGGTCATATCCAGGCCGAGATCCTTAATGACGGGCTGAAGCACGGCTTCGGTCTTTACCAGTTCCGGATACGTCTTGATCTGGGTGTTCAAATAATTGGCACCCGAGCTCATATCGTTGGTGGTCTGCGTCTCGCCGGACTGACCGGCATACGTGGCGAACACTTCAGCCGTAGCCGTGTACTTCGGCGGCATGATGAACGTGACAGCTGCGACTGCAGCAAACACCACCACGAACGAGATAATCGCAGACGCGAGATGCTTGCGAACAATCTGCAGCAAGTCAGCGATGGTCAATGTTCTTCCTTACCTCTTCGGGAAATTCTCACAGATGATTCATAACTTAGCACCTACTGGGGAACTTCTCGAGACCATGGGCATCGCCTGAAACCCTTGATACAGCCGCAAAAATAACTGCACACGATTGCAATTACAGTAAAGTTTCGCGATATACCCTGCGACGACGATATTTCTCTATCCCATATTATGAATTGAAACTAAAAATGTGATATGCAAAATTGTGATTCGAATCATCATTCATTACAATCAATATTGTCAATAATATTTATGCAGTGCGAAGGAGTATATTATGGCATCCTTGCTTCAAGGATTTGAAGAAGTTCAGCTAGTTAAGCCCGTTGGCAAAACGGTAATGACCGTTACCGATTCCGTTGTACGTTTTAATAAGGCCACCGCAGAAGTGCTGAATTTTCCAGCACAGGTCAAAATCCTCATCAACGATAAGACCAAACAAATTGCCGTCACTCCGACTACCGCCAAGGCAGACAACGCCGTGAAGTTCAGCAAGGGTGAAGGCAAGCAGACTACGTCTGTAAGCATCAAGGATGCCGTGCTTGTTGAAGCAATTTCTAAATACTTCACGCTTGCCGAGGCTCCGGAAGGTGAAGTCTCTTTCGTTTCCACCAACGGCACTGCTTACCCGGAAGACAAGACTGTGATTTTCGACGTTGCCAACGCCACCGCCGGCACTATGAAGCGCCGCGGCCGCAAGAAGGCCGAGTGATTTTTCGCTTAATTTGCGATTTCGTGGATACTGTAGAGGCCTGGTTTTTCAGTTACCGAGGATTCATGCCTCTACAGTATTTTCCCCTCATGTCGCACGACATGAATGGTATGGCTGAAATCAATAAACAGAATCTAATTTGAAATATTGCGCACAACAGGCAATGAGTATATGTCAGATTGCACTTAAGTTAGAGGCTTCTGCTGTTTTCGTGGGTTAGATTGCGGGTTGTGGCAGTCGTATGTCGGGTCCGCCGCATCGGAGCATGACCAGGGCGATGAGGTTGGTGACGTGGTGGAGGCCGTAGGGTAGTGCCCGAACTCTTGCGCACTTTGGTCTTCGCCCGTCCCTGTGGCGGTGATCAGTTCGCTGCTGGTACGGTCTCACCGAGCCTTGACATGTCGAGGTAGCGGCGCGTCGACCACTCGTCGGATGTCACGTAGCGGACCCTCGCGCAGACGAGCATCAACGCGCTGCGTCCGTCGGGGAACGAGCCGACCACGCGGGTCCTGCGCCTGATCTCGCGGTTGAGCCGTTCGATCATGTTGTTGGTGCGGATCCGACGCCTATGCTCGCGCGGGTAGTCGTCGAGCAGGTAGGTCGTGGTCTCGCCGATGCCCTCGCGCAGGCATTTGGCGGCCTCCTTGAGTTTCCTGGATTCCATGTCCCGGGCGACGGATTCGGCCTTCTCCAACGCCTTGTCGCGTGATTCCATGGAGAACACGGCCTTCAGTGCGTCGGCCGCCCAGTCGCGGTTCCCGGGGTTGACCCTGGCGAGTATGTTGCGCTCGAAATGCACCATGCACCGCTGGTAGCGGGCATCGGGCAGCAGCTCGCCCGCGGCGGCGACCAGCCCCGCGCACCGATCTCCCGTCACCAGTCTCACGCCCTTGAGGCCTCGTGCGAGCATGCCTTTGATGAATTCGCGCCAGCTTTCCGCGTCCTCCTTCATGCCCTCGGCCACCGAAAGCACCTCGCGCCGCCCGTCCATGCCGACGCCGATGGCCACCAGGATGCTCACGTTCTCCACGGACCCGCCCCAGCACCTTTTGTGCCACACGCCGTCCATGAACAGGTACGGGTAATCCTGTTCGAGGGGCCTGCCCCGCCATGCGTCGATATCCGCATAGACGCGCTTGAGCTTGTCGCTCAGGGTCTGCGAGGGCATGCGGTCGCCCCACAGGAGCCGGCTGACATCATCGACCTGGCGGGTGGAGACGCCGGCCAGGTACATGTCGATCAAGGCCTCCTCGACGCTCTCCTCACGCCGACGGTATCGTTCGATCACGGCCGACTCGAACACCGCGCCCTTGAGTTTCGGCACTTTCAGGCTCATTTTGCCGGCCTTGACGGTCAGGTCGCGCTCGTAGTGGCCGGCCCGGTACGCCTTGCGGTCCCCGCTGCGCTCGTAGCGCGCGGCGCCGGTGATCTCGTCGGCCTCGGCGTCGAGCATCGCGTTCAGGGTCTCCTCGACGCTTTTGCGGACCATCCGGTCCAGGGTGGTTTCCAACATGGCCTGGTCGACCTGTAGAATCTGCTGTGACATGGCTTCGTGCCCTCGTTTCCAATCGCGGTTTTCTAATGTCTGGCGACTGAAAATCGTACACAGGACACGGGCCATGCCCCTATCTCAAGCCCAAACCAAAGTGCGCAAAATCTC
>NZ_JBHEEA010000017.1:0-43452 GCF_041900695.1 Bifidobacterium sp. 2450 | reverse complement strand
GAGATTTTGCGCACTTTGGTTTGGGCTTGAGATAGGGGCATGGCCCGTGTCCTGTGTACGATTTTCAGTCGCCAGACATTAGAAAACCGCGATTGGAAACGAGGGCACGAAGCCATGTCACAGCAGATTCTACAGGTCGACCAGGCCATGTTGGAAACCACCCTGGACCGGATGGTCCGCAAAAGCGTCGAGGAGACCCTGAACGCGATGCTCGACGCCGAGGCCGACGAGATCACCGGCGCCGCGCGCTACGAGCGCAGCGGGGACCGCAAGGCGTACCGGGCCGGCCACTACGAGCGCGACCTGACCGTCAAGGCCGGCAAAATGAGCCTGAAAGTGCCGAAACTCAAGGGCGCGGTGTTCGAGTCGGCCGTGATCGAACGATACCGTCGGCGTGAGGAGAGCGTCGAGGAGGCCTTGATCGACATGTACCTGGCCGGCGTCTCCACCCGCCAGGTCGATGATGTCAGCCGGCTCCTGTGGGGCGACCGCATGCCCTCGCAGACCCTGAGCGACAAGCTCAAGCGCGTCTATGCGGATATCGACGCATGGCGGGGCAGGCCCCTCGAACAGGATTACCCGTACCTGTTCATGGACGGCGTGTGGCACAAAAGGTGCTGGGGCGGGTCCGTGGAGAACGTGAGCATCCTGGTGGCCATCGGCGTCGGCATGGACGGGCGGCGCGAGGTGCTTTCGGTGGCCGAGGGCATGAAGGAGGACGCGGAAAGCTGGCGCGAATTCATCAAAGGCATGCTCGCACGAGGCCTCAAGGGCGTGAGACTGGTGACGGGAGATCGGTGCGCGGGGCTGGTCGCCGCCGCGGGCGAGCTGCTGCCCGATGCCCGCTACCAGCGGTGCATGGTGCATTTCGAGCGCAACATACTCGCCAGGGTCAACCCCGGGAACCGCGACTGGGCGGCCGACGCACTGAAGGCCGTGTTCTCCATGGAATCACGCGACAAGGCGTTGGAGAAGGCCGAATCCGTCGCCCGGGACATGGAATCCAGGAAACTCAAGGAGGCCGCCAAATGCCTGCGCGAGGGCATCGGCGAGACCACGACCTACCTGCTCGACGACTACCCGCGCGAGCATAGGCGTCGGATCCGCACCAACAACATGATCGAACGGCTCAACCGCGAGATCAGGCGCAGGACCCGCGTGGTCGGCTCGTTCCCCGACGGACGCAGCGCGTTGATGCTCGTCTGCGCGAGGGTCCGCTACGTGACATCCGACGAGTGGTCGACGCGCCGCTACCTCGACATGTCAAGGCTCGGTGAGACCGTACCAGCAGCGAACTGATCACCGCCACAGGGACGGGCGAAGACCAAAGTGCGCAAGAGTTCGGGCACTACCCGCGCTGTAGCCCCTGTCGCAATAGAAAACCCCTCATGCTGGAGGAGACAATCACACATCGTGATTCTCCGTCGCCTGAGGGGTCTTTCTATGCCTTTGACCGGTACGTACTCTCCAAGGGCGGCATGCTGTAACACTGACCTAGCGTTGCTCCTATGTCACAGGCAGCAGCCAGAACAGCAAGCCACCATCAGTCCGCCGCAATCAGTCCGCAAGATAGGCCTGCGCATCCAGCGCTGCGCGGCAGCCCATGCCCGCTGCGCTGATCGCCTGACGATAAGAACGATCCACGCAATCGCCTGCAGCAAAGATGCCTGGCGCACTGGTCACCGTGCTGGCACCCTGCACCACGACATACCCATCATCGTCACGGTCCACAACACCGGCCGCAAAATCAGTGGCTGGCGTATGGCCGATAGCCACGAATACGGCGTTGGTGTCCAGCGTGCTTTCTTCTCCGGTCACCACGTTACGTACGGCGATGCTGCTGACACTGGCCGGTGCTACAGCCGGTCGTTTGAGCGTCAAGCCAGGAATGGCAATAGGTGCACCGGTGTTCTGTGTGGGGGAGGAGGTGCCGGTAATGGAGGTCACCACTGTGTTGGTCATCAGAGTGATGGTCGGATTGGCTTTGGCTCGGTCCACCATGATCTGCGAGGCGCGGAAGCTATCGCGTCGGTGAATCAAGGTGACCGAAGAACCGAACCGGGTCAGGAATAATGCCTCTTCAAAAGCCGAATCGCCACCGCCTACGACCACAATAGGCTTGTTCCTGAAGAAGAAGCCATCGCAGGTGGCGCAGTACGAGACGCCATGTCCGGACAGCTCCTGTTCGCCGGGCACCCCAAGCTTACGGAATGACGACCCTGTGGCGATGATGAGTGCTGATGCCTCCAACTGGGAGTCATCGGAGAGCGTTACACGATAGGTCGGCTTGACCGAATCACTCTCACACGCCTCGATGGAAGAGACATCGTCTGCGATATAGGTTGTACCGAAGCGCTTGGCCTGGTCCTTCATGCGATCCATAAGATCCGGGCCAAGAATACCTTCCGGGAATCCGGGGAAGTTCTCCACCTCAGTGGTGTTGACCAACTGTCCACCTGGCGACAACGCACCAGTGACCATAACAGGATTGAGACCTGCGCGGCCAAGATAGATGGCGGCCGTGTAGCCAGCGGGACCAGAACCGATAATGATGACGTTATGTTTCACGTGAAACATTGTCACACCCTCATACGATATTCCGTGTCATTCAGCCAGACGCGAAGAATGGGCGGCACCGTCGAATGTATGCAAACGGTACCGCCCATTCTTGGGTCAGTCATCGGTATAGATGCCGATTAGAAGACCTCCACCTTCTCGATGTACAGCTGGTTCTGCGGCAGACTATCCGATGGCACCCACAGCAGCAGATCCTGCGTATTGACGGCTTTGGTGAACTTCACCTCAGTAGTGTCACCTTCAGCAAAGGTGAATTCGGCCACCTGCTTGCCTTGAGTGGGGTCTCCAGTGGTATTTGCGCGAATATAGCCCTTACCACCGGATGTGCGGATGGTGATAACCATGCGGTACGCATCCTGCGGCTGGTCAAGGTGCATGTAGTATGCGTACCCGGATTGGCCGCCAGGATTCGACAGGAAGTTGGCGCTGGAAATCGTAAACGCCGTGTTGTTCTCATGGTGCGGTTGCGGAACAGCGCCGGAATCCTTATCGCCGGACTTCTTGGCCTTGTCTGATGCCGAGTCCTTGGATTCGCTCTGAGTGGCATCACTCGACTTTGAAGAATCGTCAGTGGTGCCACCGTTCGTCGCGTTCTCGCTGCTACCAAATGGCACAGCGTCAGCATTGATATCAGGCCAGTCACCTTCACTGGAGTTGCTGGAAGCATCGGCAGGATTTTCTCCGGAGGATCGGAACGCATGCACTGCCCAAACAGCCGCTACCACTACCAATATCAGAGCCACAATGATGGCAACGACCTTGGTCGACAGTTTGCCGAACAGATGTTCATCGGGCAGCTTGCTGTCATCCTCGTCATCCGGCACATCCTTCGGTGTGAAGCTCGGGGGAATGGCGCTTACTTCGGCAATGCGGGCCTGCTCCTCTTCCAAGGCACGCAGCGATTCCTCACCGGGAGCCACAGCACGGCCGCTGGCGTCGAACACGGGAATACGACTGGTTGTCTCTCCCACGGTGGCATCGGAAATACCGCCGGTAACAATAGGCCCTGTCAACCGAGTATTATCACCCGGATCGCCGATGGGGGCCGGATTCATCTCGCTGTACCAGTCACCGGTGCCTTCACCGGAAAGATTTTCGTGCTCCCAGACGTCAGAAAGGTTGAAGTCAAACAGACGGCGGGCATCAGACTGAGACTGGTTGCCGTCAGCAGTACTGGACCCATCAGGCAGAGGAACCGGTGACATCGCGTGCGGAGCGGGGACGGCGGCCGGCTGAACCGGCAGGGAAGGGGTAATAGACAATTCCGGAAGACTGCTGCTGTTAATCAACGTGCTGGGAATAGGCACGATATCAGTCTCGTTGGCAGGCTTCAGTATCGTCTTGGTAATCGAGCAATCGCTTTCCACGCTCGGCAAAGCAATATCAGCATCGCTCAGTTCAGAGAGCGGCTTCCAATTACCCAACAAGGCGTCGAGTTCTACAAGGGCAGCCATTGGCAACGTATGCTCGTCGGGCTCGCTCAAAGCCAATCCACGCTTGCAAATCATGCGGAATTCGCCAGGGGTGTCTTGCGGCAAGGCACGCAGATTGAATGTGGGTGTCGCTTGGCTTGGCGTGCGTGTCAGCAGGGTATAGAGTAATGCCGCAAGCTGGCGAATCGCATACCGTTCAGGACCGTCCGTACGCAGATCGGTAGCGGACGTATCGGCCAGCATCGTGGCACATGGTGCATCGGCAATTTGCACACCGGAGGTAGTCACTCGAACGGTGTCGGTTGTGATGACGATGCCGCTGGGAGTATCTGCAATGACCTCGCGCAGCACGTTGGCGCATTCTCCGATAATCGACCGGATGGCGTTGTAGCTGAGCGGCTTGGCGGTATCTACCATGTAGTCAGTCAGGCATTGGCCGCTATCCACCGGCATGACAATGAGGAGTACGTCGGATTCCATACGGTATTTCAGTATGGGAATCACACGATCAGGGCGAGTGGCGGCGATGCGACCAGCGAGCTCATCGATTGCGGCGAAAGCGCTGCGATTGGTAATGATGAACAGCTGGCAATCCTTTGCCAGCACACGGTCGTTGGCTTTCCATGCCTGAATGCCAGGCTCCTCACGCAACGATGATACCAAGGTGTATCGGTTGAGAATCGTGTCTCCGAGTTGCGGTTTCATAGTGCGTTCGGCTCCGTGTGATTGGTGTTCGAGACTGGTCTTAGATATTCTACGTGCGGGGCTATCCTTGACGGGCTCCGTCTCAGGATTGATTTGCGTATCGTCGACTTTTTCCGGCTGGGCTGTCACAGCAACGTCCTCACTGGCCGGAGTCTTGTGTAGACGGGCCAGTATCGAGTGATAGGCGCTGATGAGTTCCGGGGTGTGCACCACCCACAACACAGCCACATATACTACGGCCAGCACAATGGTGAGCACCACGCAGATGGCCAGCGCAGACCACCAGCTCATGTGCCCGCCTACTGGTCGAATATCCGCGCCGAACAGTGCGACTACCGGTCGTTTGATCAGCCAGACCACAACTCCGGAAGCCAGCGCCGCCACAATGGCCTTGGCATATGTTCTCGTGATCTCCCGACCGCCAAGATTGCCTTCGAACTTGCGGCGCAACATCATCAATGTCAGCGGCAACGCCAGTAATCCACCGAGTGTCACCGAGCAGGCGATGCCGAGTACCCAATGCTCAGGAGGCAATACCGCCATGCCGATGATCATGGATATTGAGGTGAATCCATACTGCATCACCGCGGACAGGAAGGGGTGAAGGCCGTCCTCAAAGGCGTAGAACGTGCGCTGGATCAACAGGAACGCCGACCCCAATGGAATGCCCATAGACAAGGCGATAAGCGCATAGGAGATCAGCATAGTCTCGTCCATCGAGACGGACGGAAGCAATGCGCGGATGATTGGTTCGGGGAACACGACCATGGCGGCGGCGAAGAACATGATGAGCAGGCCTACATTATTCAGTGCGTTGACCAGGTCGTGCCGTGCCTCATCCAGATTCGCAGCTGCGATGGAACGGGAGATTTTGGGGAACATCGCCGTGGATACCGATACGGCGATGAGCGAATAGGGCAGGATGAACAGTGTGTACGCATTCTGATAGGTCGCGTTGCCTGCCACGCTGAACAGGCTGGCACCCGTCAGTTCGTGGGCGCGCTGCGGTGCGGATGTGGCGATACGGGTAAGGATAATGCCGCAGATCTCACTGGTGATCACCACGCCCAAAGAGCCTAACGCCACGGGACCCATAGACCTGAGTCCAAAGCCGCCAAGCCCGAAGCTGGGTTTGTACTTGAACCCGATACGGGCCAGCGGCAGGAACAGTATCAGCGCTTGGAAGGCCACGCCCAAAGTCCAGGTGCCTGCGGTAAGCGCGATTTTGTCGGCGGTCCAGAATTCGAGGGGCTGTTCATTGGCCTTGCTGAACAGCAGAATAAAACCAGTAAAACCGGCGCAACTAATAATGTTGGCACCGGTTGAGCTCCACGCATACGTGAGGAAATGGTCTTTGGCGGCCAGGATCTGACCCAATACCGTATACAGGCCGTAGAAGAACACCTGAGGCATGCACCACAGGGTGAACGAGGTGGTCAAGGCTATCATCTGGTGATTGTCGCTACCCACGTACAGGCGGGCAAGCAGAGGGCTGGCCGCCGCCATCACCACGGTCATGGCCAATAGGATGCCGATGACCAACGTAATCAGGCGGTTCAGTCGTTCTTGGGCGTCTTTTTCTTTCAACGTGCGCACGATCTGGGGCACCAGCACGGCGTTGAAGATGCCGCCGGACACCAGCGTGAACACGGATTGGGGAATCATGGAACCGGCCTGATAGGCGTTGGCCGCCAATCCGGTGGTGCCGATGGCCGCAGCGAGAAGAATCGTGCGGAGCTGACCGGTCACACGGGAAGCAGCAGTTCCCGTGGCCATGATCAGGGAATTACGACCTACGGTTGAACTCATTCGTCGGGGTCCTTCTTCCGATGGAACTGCCGCCACAGGCCGATAACGCCCAGTAGCACGGCGAAGCCGATGATAATGAAGCCGCTGGCATCACTGATGCGCATAACACTGGTGATCGCGGTGTCCTGCGTGTTGCCGAAGCTGTTGCCTTCCCGGTCGGTCAACGACACATGGGCCGTCGATGAGCCGGAAGTGGAAACGCGGATGGTGAAGGTCACCTGAGCGTCGCTATGCGCGGGAATATCGATGTCAGCGGTTCGCGAGGTGACGATCTGCATGGAGTCAGTCAGTGAATTGACCTGCACGCTGACGGCGTAGGGAAGGTCATTGCTGACGGTGATTGGCATTTTCGCGGATTCGCTGAACACGGATATTGATTCCGATAGGTTGATGCGTACGCCGTTCAGAAGATCGCTGGCCAGTGTTTTCGCGGCTTTGACCATGGCTTTTCGCGTGGCTGTCGGCTGGGGGGAGCCAGACATGGACCGCAGCGCCATATCGTCATGCAGCACCAGTAAAGAGCCAATCCATTGCGTCGGATCGTTGCTATGCGAGGCGGTGTCATTGGCGTCCTGCCGGGCCAGGGCCTGCGGGTCCAACGACGAGACCTCGTCGGAATCAATCTCGTTCCTCAATATGGAGGTGGCCATGCGCATGATGTCATGCCGGCTGTCGGCCAACTGTCTCAATGCCGACCGGGTATTGGCGGTGTTGGCATCATCGGCCTTGTCGGGATTGACCGAATCGCTGACATTGTACGGATCGGCCTTGGCCATGGTCTTCAGGTCCGTCAGATTCAACCAAGACGCCTGCTCGAAGGCACTCATCACCTGATCTATCCAGCTGGCCTCCGTGGTGCGGGAGAACGTCATAAGCAGGTATCGGGATGTATAGGGCTGTTCCATCTGGTAGAACGCGCTCTGAGCGACCAGTCGGGCCAACCGACCGGCATCGCTGGACTCGGCCTGCGCGTCCGTGCTGGTGGCTTGGCCCTTGGCCAGCGTGCCCAAGGTCGATTGCTCCTTCAGCACGGTGACATCGCCGGCAGGCGTATCCACCACGTAGGTGCCTGTGTGTACGGCTTCAGTCTGGTCGGCATCGAAAGAGGCATCGGCAATCACCGTGTCATAGCCCTGCTCGCGTGCTGCGGTCAGCGCATCCAACGTCCAACAGTTGTTGCCCTGCCATGCGTACGCGGAGGGTGTTTCGGAGTCGCCTCCGTCGGCATACCATGCGGCCGCCTGCTTGGCGTTCCACTGCTCAGTGGTGATGCCTGCCTTTTCGTAGGCCGCGGTATCACCCAGCGCGGTATAGGCGGTGATGTCAAAGTCGGCGGGCTGCATGATGCCGGCAATGGACGGTTGCACTGCGGACTGACGCCAATACAGAGGATCCGCGATCACTTGCAGCGAGCGGTGCTTGGCGAATGTCTGCCCAAGGGATCGCGCGGTATCGGCATCCTGCTCGGATAAGGATATGGCTTGCGTATCAGTGGCTTTGGCCGCGTTGCTGGCATCGGCGTTATCGGACTTGTCGGTCTTGTCCGTGCTGTTGGACTTGGACGATGTTGATGTCGAGGAAGTGGTGGTTTCGGCGATGCGATTGCTGATGGCCTTATTATCGACCTGCCAGCTGCTGGCGGTGTAGGGCATGGCCACGGTCAGGTTCATGGCCGGTGTTGTCGCGGTGTTGAGCCCATCCGAAGATCGGGTCAGAAAACTCGGCAAATCGGCGAGTATCTGATTGCCAACGATATACGACAGCATCAGTGGTTTCGGTCCCCAGCTCCCTATGGAGGCAAGGGTCTGCTGATTGGCGTTCACCTCGACGGTGACGGTGGCAGTGCCGCCGGGGGGAATCGATGGCACGTCAACGGAACCCAACTCGTTGGGGGTGGGGATGGGGGCGTTGTTCTCGGCCCAATTCTGAATATCGGTGCGCGAGACAAAGGTGAACAGCGTATTGGTGGTCAGGTGCAGTGTGCCGCTTGACGTGGCCGTGCTGTCCGTATTGCTGATGACCGCGGTGACATGATAGCCCGATTTGGAAGTGACGATGGGGGTGCTTTGCGTGATGGCAATGCTCTGCTTGGGCTGATTCTCGGTCTGATTGCCCGTTGCGTCCGTCGTATCGTTCGCGTAGGCGGTCAATGGAGCGGCCAGCATCGCCACAACGGCGACGCCAGCCGCCAGTGCGTGTGCTAGACGTGTGCAATGTCGTAAGACTCCGGGTAGGTTCACTCGTTTGCCTGCCTGTTCTTCTTCCTGGCATAGAGCCACGCGATTTTGCGTTCGTTGGGATAGCTCAACACGTCATCCAAATCTTCAAAACGTACCCAGATGGCGTCTTCCGCCTCATGATCCGGGTCTCCTTCCACCGTCAGTTTGCCGCCGGTCTGTTTGAGCGCGAAGTGATGGACCAGCTTATGCACGCGCTGCGTGGTGCCGGTGAACCAGTAGTCGATGGTGGCGATGGAATCGATCACCTCGCCCAGGATGCCGGTCTCTTCACGCACTTCGCGCACAGCGGTCTGCTGCGGGGTCTCGCCTTTTTCGATATGCCCCTTCGGCAAGCACCATTCGAGATGGCCGGAGCGGGAATGACGGGCGATAATGGCCACGCGGTTCTGGTCATCGAAAATCAGACCGCCTGCCGAATATTCGCGTACGACCGGCAGTTCCTGGGCATCCAGTGAAGCGAATGTGGTCGGACCGTCCGACGTACGGCGTTGCGGCATCATGGCCGGAGTCGGGCCGGATGGCGTCACCGGTTCTACCGGCACTGCCGGTTCCGGCGAGGCAACATCCGCGGACGGATGCCGACCGAAGACCGTAGCCGGCGTGGGATGCGCTGACGTTACGGGCCTCACTGGTGCTGCAGACGGCATGGTAGCCGGTGCTGCGGCCGGTGCGGTACGTGCCGCAGGCGGCATCAGCACGTCGCGCGGAGTCGGTATCGCTGTGGTGTGCGCGGCGGCGGCCTTGGCGACCGCAACGGCAGCATCTACGGCCGCGTGAGCGGTCGCCGCGGGATCGTTCGTGACGATGGTTACGGACGTTTGTGCCGTGGCGATAATCGGCTCGACCTCGGCAATCGTCTCGGCACCGGCCTCGCCGGCGATACCATCAGCCTGCCCCTCGATAGTGCCGCTGGTAGTGGCGATGGTGACGGTGGCATGCATGCCGAAGACGGTGGCCGGTGTGGGCATCATCGGCTTCGGTGCGGGCATGTCGCTGGCGGCGTCCGATATCTCGGATTCGGATGGTGCGGGTGTGGCGGGCGTTGCGGGTGTGCCGGGCACACCGGAATGTTGCGCAGTCGGTACTGCGTCTACTTCGTCTTGATGAACGGCCTGATTGGTGGAGTGGCTCGCGGTGCCGCCGACATCGGAAGAATCGCCCGAATCGGCGGAATGACGCGGAGTTTCGGACGTATACAGCAGGTGGTCTTGGGTATGGCTATCCGCCGAATCTGGTGTTTGCCCCAGCATGCGGGCAAGGTCGGCGGGCGTAATCATATTCTCCACCTTACTCAACCCCGTGTGCAGGTGGGGTAACGGTATGCTGGTAGGGCAGAAAAACGTCGCACGCGGGAAGGTGTCCATTGGATTTCGAAGTATGGCCCGAAGCCATCGAACTTGGTCGACTGTTCGCCGAACAGGGTTACGAGCTGGCATTGGTCGGCGGCCCGGTCAGGGATTTGCTACTCCATAGAAAGAGCCACGATTTGGACTTCTGCTCATCCGCACGGCCTGAGCAGTTCGAGCCGATACTGCGCCGGTGGGGGCATGACGGCTTCTGGGACATGGGGCGCAAGTTCGGCACGCTGGGTGCCATGCGCCGCCGCCCGGACGGCACCGAGGTCAAGGTGGAGGTCACCACCTATCGCTCCGACACGTACGATCCGGACTCGCGTAAGCCCGAGGTCAATTATGGCGACACGCTTGAGGGCGACCTGTCCCGCCGCGACTTCACCGTCAACGCGATGGCCCTGCGCGTGCCCGACCTGCAATTCGTGGACCCGTTCGGTGGTGCCAGTGATCTGTCCAAGGGTGTGTTGCGCACGCCGGTGGACCCGCGACAGTCCTTTGACGACGATCCGTTGCGTATGATGCGCGCCGTGCGATTCGTGGCCCAGCTGGGCTTCCGTATCGCGCCGGACGCGGCCGAGGCGATTACCTCGATGCGCGACCGCATCGACATCGTATCCGCCGAGCGTGTGCGCGACGAACTGACCAAACTGCTGCTCTCCGACCGTCCGCGCGCCGGCCTTGAGGCGTTGGTCGAATCCGGTCTTGCGGACATCGTCTTCCCGGAGATTCCGGCCCTGCAACTGCAGATTGACGAACACCACCGCCACAAGGACGTCTTCGAGCACACGATGATTGTGCTCGAACGTGCTATCGCCCTGGAAACCGGCCCGGACGGCCCGGTGCCCGCCCCCGACCTGACGCTGCGCTTGGCCGCCGTGATGCACGATATCGGCAAGCCGAAGACCCGCCGGTTCGAGCCGGGCGGCAAGGTGAGCTTCCACCACCATGACGCGGTGGGTGCCAAAATGACCCGCAAGCGCTTGAAGGCGCTGCGTTTTGACCACCATCTGGTCGAGGACGTCTCAGAACTGGTGAATATGCACCTGCGCTTCCACGGCTATGTGGACGAGCCGTGGACCGATTCGGCCGTACGCCGGTATGTCAAGGATGCCGGGCACCTCTATGAGCGGCTGAACAGGCTCACGCGTGCGGATGCCACCACACAAAACAAGCGCAAGGTGATGATCTTCTCCCAGGCCATGGATGAGATGGAGGAGCGCGTCCGCGAACTCAAGAAGAAAGAGGACTTCGACGCGATCCGCCCGGATCTGGACGGCAACGAAATTATGGAGTTGCTGGGCCTGGAGCCCGGCCCGATGATCGGCCGCGCCTACAAGCACATGCTGGAATACCGCTTGGATAACGGTCCGGTGGACCACGATGTGGCCGTCGAAGAACTCAAGCGCTGGTACGCCGAGATTCAGTAGTCCGATACTAGTCCGATACCAAAAAACCGTACGCTGAATACGTGTCAGCGTACGGTTTTTCGCGAAGATGAAGCTGTATGCGCCTTACTGCGCCGTGTATGCGTCGTGTTTGGTGTCGGCGGGCAGCTTGGTCATGCTATCGGCGGCCTTGCAACCCTCGATATTGGTGATGGTCTTACCGGATTGCGGGGAGGAGTTGGTGTCCTGCAGATCGTTGAACGTGGCGCCGATGACCACATCGATGAGCTGATCCTCGCGAGCCGTCATGATCATGGTGGCGTCGGTGAAATTGCCGATCAGCGTATACGCCTGATTAATGGCGTTCTTGCCGAAGTAGATGGTGGTGCGTTCAACGTCGGTGCTGGAATAGTTATCGATTTTTTGCACGCTGAATCCACGATTGGCCAAAGCTTCACCCACGGCCTTGGCGAATTGGCCGTGAGAGGTGCCGTTCATCACGCGAATGCCGACCGAAGCGTTGGACACGTATTGCGCTTTGCCGCTGCTGTCCTTGACCGCGCACGGCGCCGCGTTGCCATAATTCGGCTGGCTGGCCGGAGTCTCCACTTCGCCGAGGCCGAAAACGTGGAAATTGGACAGTAGGGCTATGACCAGCACTACTGCCAATACCGTGCCGCTGATGGAAAAGACGATGGTCTGGCGGCGGCGCACGTACGTCTTGCGGGCTTCACGTTCATCAACCTGATACGTCATCGGTGGACTTCTTTCATGGGTCGGGTGGCTGGTTGCTACCTTAGCGTCACTGTCTGACGCTGATATTGGGGTGTTCGGGAGATTTGGCTCGAATAATACGATCGACCACAGCCGTATCGCGCCACACCTCGATAATGCGTTGTGCTGCTGCCTCGTCGGCGGCGAAAGCGACCACTGAGGGGCCGGATCCGGAGACGAATGCATGGCTGGCACCCGCCTGCGTGGCGGCGTCGATGGCCTGCCCGCTGCGGGGATGCAGGCTGATTGCCGCAGCCTGCAGATGATTGCGGTCGCCTTCTGCGGCTCCCACGATGTCAAAGGTGTGGTAGACCTCAGGAGTGCTGAGTTGCGACTGGTATGCGCCGACCAATACTTCGCCGCTGAATCCCTGTTCTATCAGCGCCAGCTCATCGCGGCTGCCGGGGGCGATATCCGTGATGCGTTCGCCGAAACCGGTGCCGTATGCAAGGCCACCGGTCAGGCAGAACGGCATGTCCGCGCCCAACGTGGTGGCAATGGTGCGCAGGCGCTCTATGGGCCAGTTCAGCTCCCAGAGACGATTGACCGCCAGCATGGTCGCCGCGGCGTCGGCTGAACCGCCGCCTAGTCCGGCACCCACGGGAATGCGCTTGGTGATGGTCAACGCCACATCCGGCTCGCGCTCGGCCGCCTGGGCCATGGCGAAGAGGGCCAGTACCGCATGGTTGCGGCGCATGTCGCTGCGTGAGGAGGCCAAGTCGCCCAAATAAGCGCCTTCGAGCTCCAGAGAGAATCCTGCTCCGGGTTGCTTGGCGGTTGCGGTGACGGTGTCGTATACGCCGATTGCGCAGTAGATGGTGTCCAGTTCGTGGCGTCCGCCCCATTCGTCGTGAGCAGGTCCCACTTCCAAGGTGAGATTGGTTTTCGCCGGGCAATCCACCGTAATGGTGATGGGGGAGAGCTCATCGGACTGATGCCGGGCAGCGGCTGGGCGTGGATGTGAGATTACCGGACTCATTGTGCCTCATCTCCATCTCCACACGATTCGATGGCCTTGGCCAGAGCGGTGAATTCGGCGATGGTGAGCGTCTCTCCTCGACGGGTCGGATCGATGCCGGCGATGGAGAATGCCTCGGAGGGCGCAATGGTCTTCAATGCCGCGTGCAGGGTCTTGCGACGCTGACCGAATGCCGCATCGATCAGACGAAATACGAGTTCCCGTTGTGTGCCGTCGTCTGTGCTGTTCGCAGTTCCCGGGGCAGCCGGGTCATCGGCCTGATAGCGGGTGAATTTGACGAGCGCGGAATCCACATTGGGAGTCGGCCAGAACACATTGCGGCCGATGGTGCCCACCCGTTCGGCGGTGCCATACCAGGCGAGCTTCACGCTCGGCGTGCCGTAGATCTTGGAACCGGGCTTGGCGGCGAGTCTGTCGGCCACCTCTTTTTGCACCATCACCAAGAACGAGCCGAGGTTGTCGAAACGCTCCAACAGCGTGAGCAGAATCGGCGTGGCCACGTTGTACGGCAGATTGGCGACCAGCGTAAACGATGCGTCATCGCTGAAATCAGGCACGTTCTCCGGGGTGACGGTTAAGGCATCCCGATTGACGACGGTGAGTCGTGACGTGGCTTCGGGCATGAATTCGGCGACTGTGCCCGGCAGTCGTTCGGCCAGCGGCGGATCGATTTCGACTGCGGTCATGGTGGCGCCGGTTTCCAGAATCGCCAGCGTCAACGATCCCAGGCCGGGGCCGACTTCCATGACATGATCGGCAGCGGTCACTCCCGTCTCGCGTACGATACGACGGACCGTGCCGGGGTCGATGACGAAGTTCTGCCCGAATTTCTTGGTGGGGCTGATGCCGGCATCGGCCGCGATACGACGGATATCGGCGGCACCTAACAGGTGACCGGTGGCGGGAATGGTGTCGTTCATAAGCGTGTGTTCCTTGTGGGCTTCGTAACCGATCAGTACCAACCGATTTGTTCGGAATGTTGCCATGCCTTGGACGGGCTGCCGTAGGCTTGTGCGATGTACCACAGACCCCAATCGATCTGTACGGCGGCATCGTCACGGTAATTGGCACCGAACGCAGCCATTTTGTCTGCTGGTAGCGACTGAGGAATGCCGTAGGCACCGGAGCTCGCGTTTTCGGCATACCACAGCCAACTGGACTCGCGGGTCCATAGTTTGACCAGACAATCCCAGTCGTTGCCTGTCCACCCGCGCTGCGCGGCGGCACCGGCGGCATAGGCCTGAGCCTGGGCTACGGTCGCATGCCAGAGTCGACCGGAAGGCGTGGTGGTTGTGTCTGAATCGGAGCCAGAAGAGCCGGAATTGTTGTTCGTACCGCCGCCGGTGTTACCAGTGTTGCCGGTGTTATCGGAGTTGCCGGTGTTGCCGGAGTTGTTGCCGCCGGTGTTGCCGGAGTTGTTGCCGCCGGTGTTGCCGGAGTTGTTGCCGCCGGTGTTGCCGCCGGTGTTGCCGGCATTGTTGCCGCCGGTGTTGCCGGCATTGTTGTTGGACGACTCGTGCTGATTGTTGGAACCGGAATCGGCCTTGCCGTTATCGGCGGAGTCGGATTTCTTATCGGAACCTTTATCGGGACCCTTATCGGTATCAGACTTGGCGGCGCCCACGGCGATGATCTGATCAATGGCCATCGAGGTGACGGTCTCCGATTTCAGCGTCTCCGATTCGGCCACGCCATCCACATAGGTGACGTCGTACACCTGCGTCTTCTCGCCGTTGACGCCCTGCTGGCGCACCTCGGCCTGCCCTTCAGCCAGATTCGGGTCGATGATGGTCTGGGTGGAGAACGGAATCATGGACGTGCGCGTCTCCTCGCCGTGGGTCACGCGGCATACGCGCAGAATGGTCTCGTCGCCGTCTTTCTCAACGCTGACGCGATCCTCCTTGTTGAGCACGATGCCCTTGGAATCGAGGATGGAGGCGGCCGGCAGCTTGCCATTGGGGGCCACCGAGCTTTTGCCGTCGGCGATGACGGTGACCGGCCCGGACTGGTTGATCACCAGGCCGCCGGTGAGCTGGTTGTACACGTTCTTGATGTCGACGGTGATCTTCGCGGCGTTGTTCTGGTTTTCCTCGAAAAATCCCAGTAGCTGGTCGGCGCTGGTGGCCACGGTCCAGAACGGCACGGCGGTGCCGTCGATGTTGATAGTGGTCTGGTAGGCGGACTGTACGGTGACCACGGCATGATTGGCGAGCTGGTCGCCGGACGAGGTAGTGACGATATCGTGGGTCTTGATATCCACCCCTTGTTCCTCCAGAAGACGGGTGGCCGTCATCGCATATGTGGTGACTTGGGTGGTTTGCCCGTTGATGTTGAGGGCCACGGATTTACGTGCGGTGAACGCGAATGATCCAGCCAGCGCGATGCTGGTCGCCGCGATACCAGCGATTACGCGGATGCGACGCAGTGTAACAAACCGCTGCGGGGTCCAACGCCGTGCCATTGCCGTACTCTTCCTGCTGGGTGAACGATTACGCCACCCATCGTAACGGTTGTTCCGGCCCGTACTACGGTTTCGCCGGCCACCGTCACCATTCCTGCTCGTCAGATTGTTCTGAGCTCAAAAAAAGAAAAGAAAAAGGGGGCGGGAGAGAAGGGGATGTTCCCGCCCCCTTGAAGGCGCGGAGCTGGTTGGGGGACGCTCCGCCCTCATTCCAGGAAGCCCATAATTGGGGGAAGGCTCCTGGAGACTTACCCAAGGTAAGAATTGTATGCGTAGAAAAGTCTACGTATCACATAATACGCCATTTTTCTGCGCGACGAGCCTCTTGTCGGGATCGAACCGACGACCTGCCGCTTACAAGGCGGCCGCTCTGGCCATCTGAGCTAAAGAGGCGATTGTTCTTAACGCGTAAATCGTTGCGAACAAATGACTAGTATACCGGTACTTCCCGAGTGGTCAATTTAAGCCGAGCCGCAGGCGGTATTGCATATGTCGCGGCGTCAACTCATTCGGCCACGCAGCATCAGGAGGCGACCGAAATCGGCTTTCCGCTGGCACCGATGGATGGCATTTTGCCTTCCACTCCTACCTGGTCAGCATCCAACCCAATGGACTTGAGGAAGCCGTCCACCATATTCGTGTCCGCCAGCGTGAGCTGCTTCAGATCCCAGTATTCGCCGTTGATGGTGAGTGTGGGGGAGGAGAAGGCACCGGAGCTGTTGAACAGTTCGGGGCGCAGGATCGTGTAGTTGTTGGAGGCGGTGAGCCAGTCGAGGTATTCGTTCTTGCCGCTGAACGCCGCGGCGGCCACATCCTCGCTCACGCCGGCCTTGACGGCCTGCTTCTCCAGCTTGGCGTTGCTTACCGGCTCGTAATTGGACAATTCGCCCGGCTGGAAGTCCTCAGCGTAGATGTTGGAGAGGTAGCTCATGAGGTGGGCGGGATCGTCATCATGCTCGGCAATGTAGACGGCACCGTTGAACGCGCGGTTGGAGTAGTTGTCGGAGCTCTTGTTGTCCTGGAAATTGAGGAAGTGCAAATCGATGTTGAGCTGGCCGGCGTTCATCAGCTTGACGAGCGTTGGGTCGAGCTGGCGGTTCACCGAGGCGCAGCCGGGGCACAGCGGTTCCATGTAGATGGATACGGTGGGAGCCCCCTCGGCTTTCTGGCCATACCCTTTGTTGGAGATTACGAAGCCGGCCTTGTCGTCGGCGTTAGCCGGCTGGGTGCTGACTTTCTTGAGCTTGCTGTAGGCCTCGTCCACAGTCATGTTGCTTTGCTGGTTACTGCTGCTGGTGTTGGACGGCCGCATAGCCTTGTATACGGCGAATCCAGCGATGGCCACCAGCACCACAATAATGGCCACCACAATGCAGCCGATGATGGTCTGCTGCTTACGCTCCTTGGCTGCCTGTTCGGCCCGTGCCTGTTGTGCGGCCTGTTCAGCTGCGCGACGTTCAGCGCGAGTAGCACGCTTGGCTTGGTGCTTCTGATCTGACATGGATATCCCCTTGAGATCGCTTCGGTGTTTGGCCCCATCATAATGACCAGTCCTGAGGAAGACCGTGCTCAGATTAGCTGGAAGGTGAATTCCCTGTAAAAGTGTGATTGGTGTAAGAGGGAGGGCTGCGGCCGAACTATGCCAATGGAGTCCAGCTAATGGGCATACCTAGCAGCGGCAGTGCGCAGAGCGCCAGCGTAACGATAATCCAAATTGTGAACAGTGCCGTGCCGCGACCACCTCGTTCGGTGGTCGGCGTTGCGGGGGAACCATTCGCCGGCAACGGTGTCACAGGCTCCTGACGTGTGCTGGTGATGCCGCGCAGTACGCCAGCGCCGAGGCGAATCATAGCTGACTGTGGTCCGAAGACGGTGATGAGCCAGCCGATAGCCATGAATCCGGCGAGTGTCAGTCCGCACATGGAGAATGGCACATCATCAAGCAGTGGAATCGGAATGCTCCGGTCTGCGGTGAAATACCAGGAAAGCTCGTGTACGGGAAGTCCCATGAGCACTGTGGTGACGACGATACCGGCGAGATAGACGATAGCCAGCAGTAGCAGTCTTGGCGCTGACAGCAGCAGGGCCTTGACGATATGCCAAGGCAATGTGGCCACGCGAATCAGCGAATCAGAGTTTTTGCGCTCGCCGCCGCGCCGGCCTTCACGTTCCAGCTGAGGTTCGGTGTTGTACGCCAGCGTCAATAGCAGCCAAAGCAGTATTTCGGCCACAATGAGGGCGATGAGCGGGAAACTTGCGGCCAGCACGGCTACCGGCACGGCAAGCAGAAACAGTGGCAATACGCCGTTATGCAAATACATTCCGCGGCGCACATCCGCGGGATTGGGCGCAGGCGGGACCTGCATCAGTGCCTCGGTGGGCACGGATTGCGCGGCTTGGTTGATGACGTGCTGCATGGCAGGGCGGATCGCTGAATCCACCGCTGTGTTATTCACGCCAGCCGGATTCCACCCGTTTTGCCCGAATGAGACTGGTTGCGGCGCTAGCTGAGGGATGGGCTGCGGCACTGGTTGTGGTGTGGGCAGCACGGCGGTGCGTTCAGACAGCGGCGTGGTCGGGGCGACCGGTGGCTCATTGCTTATTGGCTCAGTACGTTCGACGTCAGGGTGTATCGCCTCGGTGGCGTTTTCGGCGGTGCTGCCTACTAGTTGTGTTGCCTCATCATCCTGACGCCAGATGGCCCGCGGATTATCGCTATCCGCGTCGGCGGTTGCGCCAAAAGGGGGCATCGCCTCGGTTCCGTCAGTCGTAGCTGTGGCGATTGTGGCGGCCGAACCGGCGACGGCCCCTGCGGCGAATGGACCGGCTTGCGTGCCTTGCCAGACGTTGGGATCCAGAGCGTCTACGGCGATGGCATTCAAGAGCTGATCTGGCGTGCAGCGTTTCGACCGATCGGGGTTGAGCGCTGATCGGAACGCGGCCATCGTGCTGGCCGGCAGCCCGGTGAGATTCGCGTTGCCTGATGCTTCACGCTCCAGCACCGCCATCATCGGCTTGGTGCCGAATACCGGTGCGCCGGTCGCGGCGAAGGCGAGCACAGAGGCTACGGACCACCAGTCGGTCATTTCATCTGATTCAGCCCCTTCAATAATTTCGGGGGCTATGAATCCGGGTGTGCCCATTACCAGTCCAGTGCGGGTCACGTGGCTTTCCCCCTCGCCCATGGCGATGCCGAAGTCGACCAGCACCGGGCCGGCTGCTGAGACCATCACATTGGTGGGTTTGATGTCGCGGTGGACGATGCCGGCTGCATGTACGGCTTTGGTGGCGTCGATGAGCTTACGGGCCAGACGTTCCAGATCGTCGCCGATATAACGGCCGTTGACCTCCACGTCTTCCTTGAGATTACGGCCCTCGATGAGCTCGGTGACGATGAACGCCAACGTATCGTCGAGTTCCATATCCACAATGCCGCATACGCCCGGATGATTGACCTTCTTCAGAGCCATTGCCTCACGACGTAGGCGCTCGCGCGGCGTGATGTTGGGTTTGAGGTCCGGGTCGTGCGCTGCCGTGCTGGCGGAGTTCGGGGTTCCCGATTCGTCGGCCAGCGAATCGCGCAGGATCTTCATGGCATAGGTGGTGCCGCCATCGTCGCGTACACGCCATACCGATCCCATGGCGCCCGCGCCGAGTCGGGAGACCAGTGTGTATCCGCCAACCACTTCGCCCGGTTCAAGATTCAACGCGTTCAAATCGCTCATGCCCTCCATCCTAGCTTGGTGGCGTCTTTGGGGTGGTGCTTGGGCGCTCAGCGACAGAAATTTGGGTAAAGATGCCGTTTACGTATCAAGAAGTGCCATTTACGTCATATTGGATGGGTCATGGGCACGAATGTGGTAGCAGATTATGCGCTCGAAATGACAGGATAGGTGTGCGGGCGGGTACGGGCCAAGCGAATCTGCCACCCTAGAATCATCGGCATCAAGGATGTGTCGGCGTAGCAACCCGATGGAGAGCCAGGCAGACGTATCTCATGCGATGACCACGGTGCAAGGCAGTATCGTGCAATCGCTGATCGAACTCGATGAAGATCGGACTCGGATGCCGCAGTTTGGTAAGAAGCAAGGAGGAGAAACACCATGCTGCAGATCAACATGGCCGACGTCATGAACGTCGTTGGTTCGCTGGTCCCCTATCTGGTGGTTATCGGCGTGCTGCTGGTATTGGCCATCATCATCACCTTTGCCGTCAACAAGAAGACGGTCAAGAACGTGGGCTCTCGCAAGCTCATTCGCTCTGAATCCTGGATTGTCGCCCTGGTGGGCATCGTCGTGGCCATCTCCATGATGCTGTCCGGTCCGCTGTCGACGCTGCTCAACAACGCGACCCTCACGAAGTACATGCTGTCTGACGCTACTGTTTCCAAGGCTAATGAGCTGGCCAAGGAAGTGCAGTCGGAAGCTATCACCATGCTGAAGAACGATGATTCCAACCTGCCGTTGAGCAACAAGAAGGTCAACGTGTTCGGTTGGGGCTCCACCAACCCGGTCTATGGAGGCACCGGCTCCGGCTCCATGTCTGACCAGTACGACACCGTTTCCCTGCTTGATGGTATGAAGGAAGCTGGTCTTGAAACCAACGCCGATCTGAGCAAGCTGTACACCGACTACCGTGCGGACCGTCCGGTTGTTGCTATGTGGGCCCAAGATTGGACCCTGCCTGAGGTCCCGGCCGACCAATATTCCGATTCGCTGATTTCTGACGCCAAGAGCTTCTCCGATGAGGCTGTTGTGGTGATCACCCGTGTCGGTGGCGAAGGTGCTGATCTGCCGACCAACATGAAGGCCGAAACCATTACCTACGAGAACAACTCCAAGGATTATGATGACTTCCGGGATGGTGAGCACTTCCTGCAGCTGAGCAAGACTGAGCACGACATGATTGACCTGGTCACCAAGAACTTCGACAAGGTCACGCTCGTCTATAACGGTGCAAATGCTTTCCAGTTCGACTTCCTGAGCAACTACCCGCAGATCAAGTCCGTGTTGTGGTGCCCGCCTGCAGGCCAGACCGGCTTCTCCGCACTCGGTGACGTGCTCGCTGGCGAAACCAACCCGTCCGGCAAGACTTCCGACACGTTCGTTAAGGATCTGACCAAGACCCCAGTGTTCAACAACACTGATGGTGCCGCTGCTGCCAGCTCGTCTTCCGTTGGTGCCAATGGTGCATTCGTCTACGATAACGCCGACGATCTGGCCGCTAAGTACACCGGCTTCACCGGTCAGGAAAGTACAGTGCTTCCGTCCTTCGTCAACTATGTCGAAGGTATTTATGTGGGTTACAAGTTCTATGAGACTGCAGCCGATGAAGGTCTGATCAACTACGATGACACGGTCATCTATCCGTTCGGTTACGGCTTGTCTTACACCAGCTTTGAGCAGAAGATGGGTGACGTTTCCCACAAGGACGGCAAGGTCACGTTTGATGTGACCGTCACCAACACTGGCGACACCGCCGGCAAGGACGTTGTTGAGGTCTACTACAACCCGCCGTACACCGATGGCGGTATCGAGAAGGCCTCCAAGAACCTCGTCGCTTTCGAGAAGACCGGGAAGCTTGAGCCGGGCGCCTCTGAGACTGTGAAGATCGAGTTCGATGATGACGATATGGCTTCCTATGACAACAAGAATGCCAAGGCTTGGGTGCTGGAGAAGGGTGATTACGCCATCTCCATCCAGTCCGATTCCCATCATGTGATCGATTCCGAGAAGATCAACGTTGCTGACACCATCACCTACGACTCCGAGTCGAACACCCACAACGATGATCAGACCGTGGCTACCAACCAGTTCGACTATGCCGCTGGCGATGTGACCTATCTGTCCCGTGCCAACCACTTCGCGAACTACGCTGAAGCCACCGCAGCCCCGACCAACTTCTCCATGAGCGACGAAGTCAAGGCTGCTTTCACCAACAACGGCAACTATGATCCGACCAAGTATAACGATGATTCCGACGAAATGCCGACCCTCGGTGCCAAGAATGGTCTCCGCTTGGCTGACATGTACGGCAAGGATTACGACGATGCTGATTGGGAGAAGCTGCTTGACCAGCTGACCTTCGATGATATGGACAACCTCATCGCCAACGGTGGCTACGGCACCCCGGCCGTCTCCTCCGTCGGCAAGATCCAGCTCATCGATGCTGACGGTCCGGCCTCGCTGAACAACAACTTCACCGGCGTTGGCTCCATCGGCTTCCCGGCTTCCACCGCATTCGCCTGCACTTGGAACAAGGATCTGGCCAAGCAGTTCGGCGAGATGATCGGCGACATGGCTCATGACATGCACGTTGCTGGTTGGTACGCTCCGGCTATGAACATCCACCGTGGCGCTTTCTCCGGCCGCACCTTCGAGTACTTCTCTGAGGACCCCCTGATCTCCGGTGTTATGGCTTCCAACGAGATCGCCGGCGCTAAGGAGAAGGGCGTGTATTCCTTCATGAAGCACTTCGCTCTGAACGATCAGGAAACCAATCGTACTAACATGGTGTGCACCTGGGCGGACGAGCAGTCCATCCGCGAGATCTACCTCAAGCCGTTCGAGATGAGCGTGAAGGAAGGCGGCGCTCAGGCCGTGATGAGCTCCTTCAACTACATCGGTTACACCTATGCCGGTGCCTCCAACAACCTGCTGAACACCGTGCTCCGTGACGAGTGGGGCTTCAAGGGCTTCGTTCTGACCGATTACTTCGGCGGCTACGGCTACCAGAATGCTGATCAGGAGATCCGTAACGGCAACGATTCCATGCTGGCCACCACCAAGATTACCAACCACATCACCGACAAGTCCGCCACCTCCGTCAAGGCGATGCGCACCGCCGCCCACAACATCCTGTACACCACCGCTAACGGTTGGCAGTACGAGAACGGTGAGCCTAAGGTTGATACCCCGGTCTGGCGCATCGCGATGTACGTGGTCTGGGGCGTGACCGCTGTCCTGGCAGTCGGCCTCGAGGTCCTGACCATCATGAAGTACCTCAAGCGCCGCAAGGCCGTGGCCGCACCGGTTCCCGCCGATGCACCGACCGAGGCCTGAGAGAACAGATACGCTAAGACCTAGTGCTTAGCGGATATGCAGCCCCCTCTGACGAGGGGGCTGTCTCGCGTATGTGAGACTGGGGGAGAGAAGCCGCGAGAAGAAGATAATCAAACGGTAACGATTCCCCGCACCATAGTTTTATGCCTCTCCCAACCAATTGTGCGTGCGAAACGACAGGTTGTGTAATGCGGGCAGCGCGGCCCGGGCAAACCTGATTCAATCAAACTAGCGACGAATCGTGTGCAACTTCAGGCACTTCGTGGATGCGGTGCCAGCAGTGTGGCGCAAGACGGTTCGTCAGACAGCCGTACAACAGTGCAAGGGAGAACGATATGGAACTTGAAGAACTATCGGTCGCCGAGAAAGCCGCGATGCTCTCAGGTGGCTCCGAATGGGATTCCCGCGGCAACGAGAAGGCCGGCATTCCCAGCTTCGTGATGAGCGACGGCCCCCACGGTGTGCGCCGCCAGCTCGGCGAAGGCGACCATCTGGGTCTGGGGTCATCCAAGCCCGCCACCTGCTTCCCGACCGCCGGCACCGTTGCCAGCTCCTGGGATCCGGCGCTCGCCGAAGAAATGGGCAAGGCACTTGGCAACGAAGCGCACGATCTGGACGTGAATGTGCTGCTCGGTCCAGGCCTGAACATCAAGCGCAACCCGCTGTGCGGCCGCAATTTTGAGTACTATTCCGAAGACCCTATCGTGGCCGGTCGTATGGCAGCCGGTCTGATTCGCGGCATTCAGTCCAACGGTGTTTCCGCCTGCCCGAAGCATTTCGCGGTCAACAGCCAGGAGCTGCGCCGTCAAGCCTCCAACTCCGTGGTCGATGAGCGCACGATGCGCGAGATTTACCTGACCGCGTTTGAAATCGCCGTGCGTGAGGCCGCGCCGATGACCATCATGACTTCATACAACGAGATCAATGGCGTTTACGCGCACGAGAACAAGCACCTGCTGCAAGACATCTTGCGCAATGAGTGGGGTTTCGATGGCATGGTCGTTTCCGACTGGGGCGGCTCCAACTCCGCCGTGGCCGCGGTCAAGGCCGGTGGCTCGCTCGAAATGCCGAGCCCCGGCTACACCTCCGTGCGCGAACTCGAAGGCGCGGTCAAGGCCGGCACCTTGTCCGAGGCCGACCTCAACGCTCGTGCCGCCGAAGTCGCCAAGATCGCACATTGGACCAAAACCGAAGGCGTTGGCCGCAACGACCTGCTCAAAGATGCCGTCGCCGCTGCGCACCACGAAATCGCTCGCAAGGTGGCCGAGAACTCGTCCGTGCTGCTCAAGAACGCTTCCGCCACGCTGCCGCTGCAGTCCGGCACTTGTGTGGCCGTAATCGGCGACATGGCCAAAACCCCGCGATTCCAAGGCTCCGGCTCTTCCAAGGTGAATGCCACTCGCGAAGAGAACATCCTTGATGAGCTCAAGAACGCCGCAGCAACCACCGGCGTGACCGTGGCCGGCTACGCGCAAGGCTACGACCGCCAAGGAGCCAAGAACCAGACGCTCATCGACGAAGCCAAAACGCTCGCCGCCGCCGACACCACTGATGCGGTGATCGCCGTCGTCGGCCTCGACGAGCGCAGCGAATCCGAGGGCCTCGACCGCTCCACCATGGCGATTCCGCAAGCGCAGAACGATCTGGTCGACGCCCTGACCGCCACCGGCAAGCCCGTCATCGTCGTGCTCGTGGCCGGCTCTCCGGTCGAGCTGCCATGGTTCGACGCCGTGTCCGCAATCCTGTACGTCGGCCTGTCCGGCCAAGCGGGCGCATCCGCCACCGTGCGCGCCCTGACCGGCCAGATCAACCCATCCGGTCACCTGGCCGAAACCTGGCCGATTAGTTATGTCGACTGTCCGTCCGCCGGCTGGTACCCGGCCATCGGCCGCGACGCCATCTACCGCGAGGGCCCGTTCGTCGGCTACCGCTACTACGAAACCGCCAACGTGCCGGTCCGCTTCCCGTTCGGCTACGGCCTGAGCTACGCGACCTTCACCTACAGCAACCTGACCGCCGATGAGACCGGCGTCCAGTTCACCGTGACCAACGATTCCGACGTGCCCGGCGCCACCGTCGCCCAGCTGTATGTGACCGGCCCGTCCGACGGTGTGCTGCGCCCTGCCCGCGAGCTCAAGGGCTTTGCCAAGGTCCAGCTCGACGCACACGAATCCAAGACCGTGCGCATCGAATTCGACCGCTACACCTTCCGTCACTTCGACACGGCAGCCAACGCATGGCGTACCGAATCCGGCGTATGGACGCTGGCTGTCGGCTCCAACGCCGAAGACCTGCCACTGACCTGCGAATTCGCGGTCGCCGGCGACGTGGACGCCACCCCCGCCGACCCGGCGCTCGGCCACTACCTGACCGGCGACGTCAAGCACGTGACCGACGCCGAAATGGCCGTGCTGTTCGGTCACGAGGTCATCGCCCCCGGCAAACCCACGACCTTCGGCGTGAACGACCCGATCTCCAGTTGGGTCGATTCCAAGGGTCTCGTCGCCCGGACCATCGCTAAAACTCTGACCAACCGTGAGGCCAAGACTCGCCAGAAGACCGGCGCACCGGACCTCAATATGCTGTTCATCCTCAACATGCCCCCTAGGGCCATGAGCAAGATGACCCAGGGCATGGTCGACTCGACCATGGTCGACGCCATAGTCAAGATCGCCAACGGCCACACCTTCCGCGGCCTCGGCGGCATCATCGCGGGCTACTTCCGCAACCAATCCGCCAACAAGCGCACCGCAAAGGAGCTGAACAATGACTGACACCAACGCCGCCCCCAACGCTCCCGGCGAGGCCGCCGAAGAGCAGCAGCTCGGCCCAATCCGCCATTGGATCAAGAACCACCCGACCATTTGGGAGTTCATCCTGTTCAACGTGCTGTCCAACATCTCCACGATCTCCCGTTTCGTGGTCACGTGGATTGGCACTGCGATTTTCGTCTCCGCGATGGGCATCACCGCGCCGTTCCACTTCCTGATCTTCAACTATCCGGAGTCCGGCAACGGCTTGGGTGGATTCCTCACCTTCCTATTCGCCGAGGTCATCGCGCAGGTGGTCAACTTCTTCGTGCAGATGAAGTGGGTGTTCAAGTCCGATTCCAGCTTCAAGGACGCTGCCTGGAAGTATGCGATCCTCGCCGTGGTGATCGTGGTCGTCAACCTGGTGCTGCCGGGCTACGTCACCTCCCTGTGCCAAGGCTGGGGCATGAACGCCGGAGTGGCCGGCACCATCGCCTCCATGGTCAACACTCTGCTCGCCGTGATTGTCAGCTACCCGCTGCTCAAGTTCTGGATCATGCCGAAGAACAAGTGAGCCCCCGCGAACTTACGATTTCCCCGTAATCCTTTTCTGGCTCGGCCGGATGCCCATGTGGACATTCGACCGGGCCTTTTGGCGTCATGCGGAGTGACAATCGCGAGATTGTGGGTTTCAAGGGTCAAAACAGCCCCTCGAAACCCAAGATGGCGGTTGCAGGGCGGTTGAGGATCAGTCGAAGAGCGGTTTAAACGCAAATGTGAACAATGTCACATGTGATTGGGCGGGTCGCTGCACGCCGATTTTCGGGGGTGCATGGGAATGGCGGAATATCAACGAAAAACCCTATATCTAGGTTTGTTGTGTGACACACGCCACTACATATAGTGCATTGATTTCAAATCACACCGCTGTAATATGGCCTTCGCTTCACTGTTCATCAGAACTACATCAAGGGGAGTCGCCATGACCGTCACCGTGTTCACCAAGCCGCATTGCCCGCAGTGCGATGCCACCAAGCGCCAGCTCACCAAGCTGGGTGTGCCGTTTGAAACCGTGGACCTGACGCAGAACCCCTCCACCCTTGAGCAGCTGCAGGCCGCCGGTTTCCAGCAGGCCCCGGTGGTCATCACGCCGGACAACTCCTGGACCGGCTACCGCCCCGACCTGATTCGTGAAGTCGCCCAGCAGGTGGCCGCCGACAACCGCGCCGCCGCCACGGTATCCGCGTGAGTCTGAGTCAGCCCGAATTCGCGGCCGACGGCAAGACGATCGGCGCATTGGTCTACTTCTCGTCGGCCTCCGAAAACACCGCACGGTTCGTGGCCGGATGCCGTTTGCCGGACGAAGGCATTAACGTTTACCGCATCCCGTTGCGGGCCGCCGACCCGGCGCTGAAAGTCCGCGAACCGTACGTCATCATGGTGCCCACCTATGGCGGCGGCGTGGTCAAGAAAGCAGTGCCGATTCAGGTCAAACGCTTCCTCAACGATCCAGCCAACCGCGAGTGGATTCGCGGCGTCATCGCTTCGGGGAACACGAACTTCGGCGAGGCGTACTGCGCCGCCGGAGATATCATCTCGGCCAAATGCCACGTTCCATACCTTTACCGCTACGAACTCATGGGCACCCCAGAAGACACCGCCGCCGTGCGTAAGGGACTAGTCCGCTTCTTCACCGAACAGTAATAAGGATTCCAATGACCGACCTTACCGCCACCGAGCTGCCGCTCGACAATACTGCCGACACCGCAGCGGAACAGTACGATCCGGCGCACGATTACCACGCGCTCAACGCGATGCTCAACCTCTATGACGCCGACGGCAAGATCCAGTTCGACAAAGACAAGGCCGCCGAACGCGAATACGTGACTAGGCACGTGGCCGCCAACAGCAAGCGGTTCGCCTCCACCGCCGAACGCCTCGACTACCTCATCAGCAACCAGTACTACAACCCCGACGTCTTCGCCCAGTACTCCGCTGAATTCCTCGACCGCTTCTATGAGCACGTCGAGTCCGCCGGCTTTGAATTCGGCACCTTCCTCGGCGCTTTCAAGTTCTACACGTCCTACGCCCTCAAAACATTCGACGGCCGTCTCTACCTTGAAGACTTCCCGCAGCGTTGTGCGGCAGTGGCCTTGGAACTCGCCGCCGGCAACGAAGCGCAGGCCACCGAATACGCCGACGAAATGCTCGCCCGCCGATTCCAGCCCGCCACCCCGACCTTCCTGAACCTCGGCAAGGCCCAGCGTGGCGAACCGGTCAGCTGCTTCCTGGTGCGCATCGAAGACAACATGGAGTCGATTTCGCGCGGCATCAACGCGGCCCTCCAGCTCTCCAAGCGCGGCGGTGGCGTGGCTCTGCTGCTGAGCAACCTGCGCGAGCTCGGCGCTCCGATCAAGCACATCGAAAACCAGTCCAGTGGCGTGATTCCGATTATGAAGCTGCTGGAGGATTCCTTCTCCTACGCCAACCAGCTCGGCGCGCGTCAGGGCGCGGGCGCGGTGTACCTCAACGCCCACCACCCGGACATCCTGCGCTTCTTGGACACCAAGCGAGAGAACGCGGACGAGAAGATCCGCATCAAGTCGCTGGCTCTTGGCGTGGTGATTCCGGACATCACGTTCGAACTGGCCAAGCAGAAGGCCCAGATGGCCCTGTTCAGCCCGTACGACGTGGAGCGCGTGTACGGCAAGCCGTTCGCCGACATCTCCGTTACCGAGCATTATGACGAGATGGTGGCCGACGACCGCATCAAGAAGACCTACATCGACGCCCGTAAGTTCTTCACCACCATCGCCGAACTGCAGTTCGAATCCGGCTACCCGTACATCGTGTTCGAGGACACGGTCAACCGCGCGAACCCGATCGAAGGCCGCGTGACCATGTCCAACCTGTGCTCTGAAATCCTGCAGGTGCAGGAGCCGAGCGCATACAACGAGGACCTCACGTATGCGCATGTCGGCCGCGACATCTCCTGCAATCTGGGTTCGCTCAACATCGCCAAGACGATGGATGGCAGCTTGGCCCACACGGTGGAGACGGCGATCCGCGCACTCACCTCGGTGGCCGAGCACACCAGCATCAACGCGGTGCCTTCGATTCGCCGCGCCAATGAGGAGGGCCACGCCATCGGCCTCGGCCAGATGAACCTGCATGGCTTCCTGGCCCGCGAAGGCATCCAGTACGGCTCCGAAGAAGGTCTCGACTTCACCGACATGTACTTCATGACGGTCGCCTACCACGCCTACCGCGCCTCGCACGCGCTTGCCGTGGAGCATGGCCGCGCGTTCGCCAGCTTCGCTACGAGCGACTACGCCAAGCCGGCCGGCCAGGGCAACTACTTCGACAAGTACACCGATGTTCGTCGTTCGCTCACCCCGCGCACCGAACGGGTCCGTGCGCTGTTCGAGCAGTACGGCATCGCGATCCCGACTGCGGCCGACTGGGAGGCCCTGCGCGACGCGATTCTGAAGGACGGCATCTACAACCAGAACCTGCAGGCCGTGCCGCCCACCGGCTCGATCTCATACATCAACCATTCCACGAGCTCGATTCACCCGATCGCCTCCAAGATCGAGATTCGCAAGGAAGGCAAGATCGGGCGCGTGTACTACCCGGCCGCCTACATGACCAACGACAACCTTGAGTACTACAAGGACGCCTACGAGATCGGCTGGAAGGCCATCGTCGACACGTACGCCGAGGCCACCCAGCACGTGGATCAGGGACTGTCTCTGACATTGTTCTTCCCGGACACCGCCACCACCCGCGACCTCAACAAGGCTCAGATCTACGCCTGGCGCAAGGGCATCAAAACCCTCTACTACATCCGCATCCGCCAGCAAGCCCTGGAAGGAACTGAAGTCCAAGGCTGCGTCAGCTGCATGCTCTGATTGTTCGATGGAGCGTATACCGCCTTTCTTCGGCACTCGACGTACCTTCGTACGCCTTCGGCCTCAGACGGCGGTCTCCGCACGCATCGAACAACCAGAGGCCACTCTAAGGAACCCACAATGTCACGAACCATCTATAGAGCACTGCTCCGGCTGACCGCGCCGGAGGAGTTCGAAAACAAGTCCAACGACGATAACGACAACGAGTAAAAGGAACACTACTCATGGCACCTATCTCCATTCCGCGCAAACCGCTGAAACTCATCGACCGCGTCTCCGCAATCAACTGGAACCGCCTCGAAGATGAGAAAGACCTTGAGGTCTGGGACCGCCTGACCGGCAACTTCTGGCTGCCCGAAAAAGTCCCCGTCTCTAACGACATCCCCAGCTGGCAGAAGATGACCGAGGACGAGCACACGCTCACCATGCGCGTCTTCACCGGTCTGACCCTGCTTGACACCATCCAGGGTACGGTCGGTGCCGTGAGCCTGATTCCGGACGCGCTCACCCCGCACGAGGAGGCCGTGTACACCAACATCGCCTTCATGGAATCCGTGCACGCCAAAAGCTACTCGTCCATCTTCTCCACCCTGTGCTCCACCGAACAGATCGATGCCGCATTCGACTGGAGCGAGAACAACGAGTTTCTGCAGAAGAAGGCGGAAATCGTGCTCGACTACTACGAGGGCGACAACCCGTACAAGCGCAAGGTGGCCTCCACCCTGCTCGAATCCTTCCTCTTCTACTCCGGCTTCTATCTGCCGATGTACTTCTCCGCGCACGCCAAGCTGACGAACACCGCCGACGTGATTCGTCTGATTATCCGCGATGAGGCCGTCCACGGCTACTACATCGGCTACAAGTACCAGAAGGGCATCGCCCAGCTGAGCGATGCCGAGCGCCTGGATCTGCAGGACTACACGTACGACCTGCTCAACGAGCTGTACGACAACGAGGTGGAGTACACCCAGTCGCTGTACGACCGCGTGGGCCTGACCGATGACGTCGAGAAGTTCCTGCGCTACAACGGCAACAAGGCGCTGATGAACCTCGGCTACCCGGCTTTGTTCCCGGCTGAGATTTGCGATGTGAACCCCGCGATCCTGGCCGCCCTGAGCCCGAATGCCGACGAAAACCACGACTTCTTCTCCGGCTCCGGCTCCTCCTACGTGATGGGCAAAGCCGAAGAAACCGATGACGACGACTGGGACTTCTGATTCACCTCGGCAGCAGCACCGTCAGCACAAACCAGTGGTCCTCGGTGCGAATCGTCACTTCGCCGCCGTACTGCATGGCGATGTGCCGGATTGACTTCACACCGAACCCGTGCCGCGACGAATCACGCTTGGTGGTGCGCAGCGCGCCGGTCGAATCCTTCTTGAGTGCGGAATCGTAGTAGTTTTCCACGCGAATCACCGTGAACTGCCCCTGCCCGTACAGCGCGAGCCGAATCAGCCGCTGCTGCGGGTCGGGCAGTTTGCTGGTCGCCTCGATCGCGTTGTCCAGCGCGTTGCCGAACAGCGAGGCGATATCCATCGACGACATGCCCTTCAGCAGCTTGCCGTCCGCCACGGCGGTCAGCGTGATGCCG
The DNA here is from genome assembly GCF_041900695.1 of Bifidobacterium sp. 2450. Lineage (NCBI taxonomy): Bacteria > Bacillati > Actinomycetota > Actinomycetes > Bifidobacteriales > Bifidobacteriaceae > Bifidobacterium > Bifidobacterium sp. 2450. Next base: position 12,424 of record NZ_JBHEEA010000017.1, on the reverse strand, counting down.
CGATCCGCGCACGTGCGCATTTTGGTGGTCAGAATCACGTCCAGCACCGGATTGCCGGAATGCTGCTGGGCGCTGGCCTGCGCCACCGAAGCCTCCAGCTGCTCGAAGCCGGCCGCCGCATGCTCCGGGTCCACCTCCGCGCGCAACGCCGCGATCTGATGCTTCAGATCATGCGCAAGCCGCCCGATCGACTCGATATTCTCCTTGGACGCCAGATACTCCTGATGCTGGCTTTCCAGCTGAGCGTTGATGGACGCCAGCTCGGCGCTCGCCTCCATGCGCCGCGCCTGCTCCTGCTGCGCGTACAGAATCGCGAACCCGCAGAAATCCACCAACGTGCGGATATAGAACACCTCCTGGCCCACTGTGCCGGAGAACGGCGTATTGGTGGACACAAAGCTCAGGTTGCTCATGGCGAACGTCATGATGGTGATGGCTCCCGTACCGATTGCCAGCTGCGCTGTGGCGACGGTCGGCGCATCATTGGCAAAATTGCCGCGTTCGATTAGCCACGCCACCGTGAAGCAGGCGGCGTACGTGACCACCAGTAACAGCAGTGAGAACAACTGCGCCCGCTCGGGGTTCTCGCCCAAGTTCAGGAACATCACCAACTGCCAGTGCAACGAGGCGACCAGTTCGGCCAGCACGAACGCGCGCGCCGCAATATACATGCCCTCGCGCTTGCCGGTGCCCGCGCCGAACAAGATAATCGCCCACATGCCGGCGAACGCAAGCAGCATACCGATGATCCAGAACCAGATGGGCATCACGCCGTCGAAATACTGGATAGCGATCATCGCCGGCAGACCGATAAGCCCGACCGCAATCGTGCGCCGCAGCGGCACGCGCCGGTAGATGACCAGCAGATAGACCACGCAGGCCAGCCATTCGCAGATGCCGGTGCACAGGCGCGGGATGTCCGGCAGCGCATTGGTGATGGTGGTGCTCATCACGCCGCGCCCATGTAGTTCGCCAGCGCGGTCAGGAACGCCTTCTTGCGTGGCCGGCTCACCCGCAGCAGCTCCTCGTTCGACATCACGCAGTCCTGCCCCTCGACGCCCACCACATGCCGCAGATTCACCAGATAGCAGGAGTTGGAACGGAAGAAGTCCTGATCGGCCAGTCGCTCCTCGAAATCCTTGAGCGTGCCGGACACCGAGAGTTTGCCGCTCAACGTATGCACGATGATCGTGTGCCGAATTGACTCGAGATACAACACATCCGCCAGCTCCACGCGCATCTGCCGCCCGCCGGCCTCGATGAGCAGCGACTCGCTGCCACGCCGACGCACCATATCGATCGACCGTTTCAGCTCCTGGCGGAATGCGAAGTACGGCACCGGCTTGAGCAGATAGGAGAGCGCCTGCACTTCGTACCCGTTGATCGCGTACTGCGGGGCGGCGGTGATGAACACGATAACCGCAGTGTTGTCGCGCTCGCGGATGTGCCGGGCCGCCGCCATGCCGTCCATGTGCTGCATCTCGATGTCCAGAAACAGAATGTCGTACATCGGCGTATATTTCTCGACGATTTGCTCACCATCGTCGAATACGGAAATCGTGAATTCCGTACCGGTTTCGCTGTGGTACTGATTGAGATAGTCAAGCACCCGTTGGCAGGAGGCGGGATCGTCCTCGACCACTCCAACCCTGATATCGCGCATGACCGCACCTCCCTGTCATGTTTTCTCCAAGCATCTTATCCCGGTGTCCCTGATATCGGCCGGATTCCGTCCGCGTTCGTGCGGCGGCGCTACGCTGGAGATATGGAACAGGATCCGTTGGTCAGCATCATTATTCCGGTATATAAGGTCGAGAAGTTCCTCGACGAATGCGTGGCGTCTGTTGCCGCGCAGACGTACGCCAATCTGGAGATTCTGCTGGTCGATGACGGCTCGCCCGACAATTGCCCGGCCATGTGCGACGCCTGGGCCGCCCGCGACCCGCGCATACGCGTGATTCACAAGCCCAACGGCGGCCTGTCCGACGCCCGCAACGCTGGTATCGCTGAGACTATCGGCGCGTACATATACTTCGCCGATTCCGACGACACCGTGGCACCCACGTTGGTGGAGGACTGCCTGAACGCCATGCGCGAGTATGACGCCGACCTCGTGATGTTCCAGTTCGACACCATCTCCGAGAACAACAAGCCGCTGCTGTCCAACTATCGCCACAACGACTTCACCGAGGTGCAGGTCCTGACCCCGGTCGAGGCCATCAAAAAGCAAGTCAAGGCTGAGATTGACGGTTATTTCTGGGCCTTCCTGGCACCCGCTTCCACCTATCAGGGCACTGGATTCTCCTTCCCGGTGGGTCGCAAAATCGAGGATCTCTCCCGTATCTGCAACGTGATCGGCGAGGCCACGCGCGTGGTCCGTCTGCCCAAGGCGCTGTACCACTACCGCATGCGCGAGGGGTCGATCACCGCCAGCTGGGATCCGCAGCTCACCCGCGACTGGACCCGCGCCGCCGACGACCGCGAGGAATACATCGTCCACCGATTCCCCGAGCTCAAGGGCTTCATGACGCTGCAACAGCTGAATTTTTTTGCCAACCTCGATTACGAGACCATGCGCCAGTCGCTGATCGCCGGGCTCAAGATCGATCCCGAGGACGCCGACGCGCTTCGTCGCCGCATCGAGGGCCTGACCAAGTCCGCCGATGAGGGCGATGAGCCCGTACCGGAAACGTTGCGTGAGTTGCTCGGACTGCTCAAGCTGGGCGTCACCAAGGTGGCCGATGGCACGTTCGAGAAGCAGGCGTGTCATGGGCCGAACCACACAACACCCCCAGAAACGCCCATAATGTTAACTACATTTCAGACACGCCACTTGCCTTGGTCCACGGTCCGTGTATAGTAGTTCTCGGCTCAACGAAGAGAACCTTCACTGAACCGGAAAAAAGTAAACGCTGAAGCTTGCAGTTTCCGAAAGCAGAGTTGTACGTCGGTGGCGAGGGCGGAAGCACAGTAAAGAACAAATCCCTTTACAACGGATCGTGAGGCACGTACCTGCCTCTGAAAGGATTAGTAATTATGGCAGAAGTCGTTTTCGACCACGTCACTCGTGTCTACCCGGGCAACGATAAGCCCTCCGTGGATGATCTGAATCTTGATATCAAGGATGGCGAGTTCCTCGTCCTCGTCGGCCCTTCTGGCTGTGGTAAGTCTACGACCCTTCGTATGCTCGCCGGCCTGGAAGAGGTCAACAAGGGCCGCATCCTCATCGGTGGCAAGGATGTCACCACGATGCAGCCGAAGGACCGCGACATCGCAATGGTGTTCCAGAACTACGCTCTGTACCCGCACATGACCGTTGCCGACAACATGGGCTTCGCCCTGAAGATCGCCGGCACTCCGAAGGACGAGATCCGCAAGCGCGTCGAGAAGGCCGCTGCGATCCTCGACCTGACCGAGTACCTCGACCGCAAGCCGAAGGCTCTGTCCGGTGGTCAGCGTCAGCGTGTGGCCATGGGCCGTGCAATCGTCCGTGAGCCGAAGGTCTTCCTCATGGATGAGCCGCTGTCCAACTTGGACGCCAAGCTCCGTGTCCAGACCCGTACCCAGATTGCTGCCCTGCAGCGCCAGCTGGGTGTCACCACCCTGTACGTGACCCACGATCAGACCGAGGCTCTGACGATGGGCGATCGCATCGCCGTCATCAAGCTCGGTATCCTGCAGCAGGTCGGCGCTCCGACCGAGCTGTACGATCGTCCGGCCAACGTCTTCGTCGCCGGCTTCATCGGCTCCCCGTCGATGAACCTGAACACCCACCCGGTGGTCAACGGCAAGGCGAAGATCGGTGAGGACACCGTGGACCTGCCGGCTGAGGCCGTCAACAAGCTCACCGCCGAAGACAACGGCCAGATCGTGGTCGGCTTCCGTCCTGAGGACGCTGGTCTGGCCCCGGCTGACGACCCGAACGCCTTCTCCCTGAAGGTTGTGAACGTCGAGGATCTGGGCTCCGATGGCTACATCTACGGCAACATCGTCACCGATGGTTCCGCAGCTGAGGCTTCTCAGGTCATGTCCGATCAGAACAAGCTCACCACGATTCGTGTGAACCCGCGCGCTCTGCCGCAGGTTGGTGCCACGGTCAAGATCAAGATTGATCCGGCCAAGATGCACCTGTTCGCACCGTCCACCGAGCTGCGTCTGAACTAGTAGATACTTGGCGAGGTCTAATAGCTTTGTCAACCATTAAACGAGGTTATTCTCTTCCTCTCTTATGACCTCGTTGGAAAAGCCCTGCATAGCTGCGGGGCTTTTCTTTTTGCCTTTTAGACGGTCTGAGGGAGAGACCAAACGGTGTTTTTCCCGTAAACATAACGCGCCGAAGTCGTGGCAAAGGAGCACACATCGCGAACGACACGTAAAATCGAACACATGGAGTTGAACGATTTGCCCCAGATGGATTCGCGTGCGCTAAAGGCCACGTCTGTCAAAGCCGAAGACGAACACGCCAATTCAGCGGAGCCGCAAGCACTGAAAATCACCGCCGCCAGCTCGAACCCAAAGATGTTCACGCTGCCCTGGCACAAGCCCTTGGCCGCCTGGCCTGAGGACCTGCTGGCCAACCTGCCGCGAGGCATCTCCCGCCACGTCGTGCGATTCGTGCACGTGGGCGACGAGGTGTACGCCATGAAGGAGATCACGCGCCAGGTGGCCGAGCGAGAGTACGAGATCCTGCGTCGACTGCAGAAGCTCGAACTGCCAACTGTGACCCCGATCGCCGTGGTCATCGGCCGTCACACCCGTGAAGGGGAGCCGCTGGAGGCGATTCTGGTCACCCGGCACTTGAAGTTCTCGCTGCCGTACCGTGCGTTGTTCGCCCGCAACCTGCGCCCGGACACCGCCGAACGACTGATTGACGCCCTCGCCGTGCTGCTGGTGCGCCTGCACCTAGCCGGTTTCTACTGGGGCGATGTGTCCCTGTCGAACGTCCTGTTCCTGCGCGACGCCGACGCTTTCTCCGCCTTCCTGGTGGACGCCGAGACCGGTGACCTGCAAGTCCAGCTCACCGACGGCCAGCGCGAATACGATATCGACTTGGCCCGCACCAACATCATCGGCGAACTTATGGATTTGGCGTCCGGCAAGCTACTGCCCGGCGACGTGGACGAGATCGAGGTGGGCAACCGCCTGGTCGACCGCTACCACTCGCTGTGGAGCGCCCTGACCGACACCGACAAGTTCAACCCGGACGAAATGTGGAAGATCGAGCAGCGCGTCAACAAGCTCAACGAGCTGGGCTTCGACGTGGACGAGCTGGAAATGAAGACCTCCGAGGACGGCAAGCATGTGCTGGTCCGCCCGCGCGTGGTGGACGCCGGCTACGCCAACCGCAAGCTGCTGCGCCTCACCGGCCTTGACGTGCAGGAGCACCAGGCCCGTCGTCTGCTCAACGACCTTGACGCCTACCGTACCTCCACGTGGCGTGAGGGCGAGGATCTGGAAATCGTGGCCACCGACTGGATGCGCGAGGTGTTCGAGCCGACCGTGCGTATGATTCCGCGCGAATATCGCTCCCAGATCGAGCCTGCTCAGTTCTTCCATGAGGTGCTTGACCATCGCTGGTTCCTGGCGGAGAAGGCCGGCCACGACGTGCCGATGGACGAGGCCGTGACCAGCTACATCGACAACGTTCTGCCGAGCTACAACCTTGATTCCAAGGCATTCGTCGAACTTAACGAAGAGGCCGATTCCGGCGTCATTGACGACGAATCCACCTACAACGACCCGGACGACGACGGCTACAACCCCGATGACGATCCGGATGCGGCAGTGTGGAGTCATTAAGCGGACAATCCGGTGGACTGTCTGTAGGTGAACCCATCACACAAAGAAGCCCCTCAAATAGAGGGGCTTCCGTGTATGTACAACCTATTACGGCCTCAAGCGACAATCACTCCGCCGCAGCCTTGCGCCGTGCGTTGGACACCGCGTACAGGCTGATACCCGCCGCCACTGAAGCGTTCAGCGACTCAACAGACGAGCTGATCGGGATGCCGGCAATCGCGTCGCAGGTTTCGCGCACCAGTCGGCCCAAACCGCTGCCTTCCGAACCGAGCACTACAACGAGCGGATCGGATTCAAAGCCAGTCTCGCCGACGAGCTTATCGCCGCCACCGTCAAGGCCGACAACGTAGTATCCACGCTCCTTCAAGCCCTTAAGTGCCTTAGTCAGGTTCACCACGCGCGCCACCGGCATATGCGCGGCCGCACCGGCAGACACCTTCCAAGCGGCGGCGTTCACTGAAGCGGAACGGCGTTCCGGCAGAATCACACCATTGGCACCGAATGCGGCTGCCGAACGAATCACGGCACCCAGGTTCTGCGGATCGGTCACGCCGTCCAATGCAATAAACAGCGGTCGCGCAGCAATACGGGCGGCCGCCGAATTCGCGGCCTCCATTGCCTTGGCCTTCTTCTCAGCACGATCGGCCAACTCGTTCAGCGAGGAGTACTGGAACGGATCGACCTTCAGAATCACGCCCTGATGGTTGCCAGAGCGGGCGATACGATCCATCTCCAGACGATCGGCCTCCAGCATGTGCAGGCCGTTCATACCAGCGATTTTCACGATTTCGCGAGTACGATCGTCATGTTCAATACGGGACATGATGTACAGCGTGGAAGAAGGTACGCCTACGCGCAGTGCTTCCAGCACGGAATTACGGCCGTACACCAGATCCGAAGTATCCGCCGAAGCGAACTTGTCCACTCGGCGGCGGGCTGCCAGACGCGGGTCGGCCATCTGCCGACGTTCGGCCGCTTTCTTGGCCTTGTACGCCTTGTGATAGACGCGGTCCTCGGCCTTGGGAGTGGGGCCGTAGCCCTTCAGTTTGTTGCGATGCTTGCCACCCGACCCCTTGGTCGGTCCTTTTTTGATAGCCATAGGCGCTATTGTCCCAGCACCCCGCGCCAAAACGCGGCTATTCCGCCGTCGGTAGCCGGTAAGGTATTGAGAGTGAAGAAGCAGCGCATGATATTCGGACTGTCCCTGCTGTATTGGGGATTATGGTTGGCGATTCTGATTCTGTGGATGGGTCGCTTCGTGACCTCATTCTTGTCGATATATTTGGTTTCCGCGCTGCGCCTCGATGAGAGTGTGGTGGGCACAGTCGTGGCCATGTACGGCTCCGGCGCAATCATCGGCTGCCTGTTCGGCGGTACCTTGTCCGACAGATTCGGCCGCCAATCCATGATTATCATCGGCGAAATCGGCGCAGCGGCTGCCCTGCTGGTCGTTTCCGTACTCACTGATCCTGTGTCTTTAGGCGCGGCTCTGTTCGTCTATGGTGCGTTCGCCTCGCTGCCCAGCCCGGCCATCGCCGCGTATATCGCGGATGTGGTGCCTGTCGAACGTCAGCAACGTGCATACGTACTGCAATCGTGGGCGATTAATTTTGGGTACGCGATTGGACCGATTGTGGCCAACCAGCTGGTCAAGATCTCGTATTCGCTGATGTTCTACGTTGAAGCGGCGGTGATGATAGCCGTCACGATATTGCTGATTGCGTTCTTCCGCGAGGTGCGGCATTTGGGGATTACTGTATCGGTGCCAAGTGCGGTGCGCCATGAAGACGAATGCAGTGTTACCCATGCGGAATTCGCCGGCATTGAGAGGTCGAATCACTCGGATGCCGCACCGGCTGCCAGTGTCAAGGGCGCCATGTCTCGCAATTGGCGGCGCGTGCTCACCGATACTCCATTCCTCGGCTTCTCCCTGCTGATGTTCGGCTACTTCCTTGTGTACTTCCAAAGCACCTCCGGCCTGCCCATTGCCATGACGGACCTTGGTCTAGGGCTGGGCGAGTATTCGGTGCTGCTCACCATCAATGGCGGTATGTTGTGCCTGCTGCAGATTCCCGCGATGAAACTGTTCGCGCGCATGGGCAATTCACGCGTGCTGGTGATGGGCCTCACCGTAACCGTCATCGGCTATGCGGTGCAGGCCGCAGCCCATTCTTGGGGCGGATTCGCGCTTGCCGTAGTGCTGTGGACGCTGGGTGAGCTGGGCACATTCCCTATCGCCACCACTACGGTTGCCGCCATGGCACCCGCGTCGGCGCGCGGCACGTATCAGGGCGTCTACAACGTAGTGTGGTCGGTGTCGATTGCGCTGGCGCCGCTGATTGGTGGCTGGACTATCAGCAACTTCGGCGGTCGAACGCTGTGGATCGCCTGCACTGTTGTGTTGATTGCCGTGACCCTCGGTCTCAAGCTCACCAAAGGCTCGCGCGACCGCGCCATGGCCCGCAGTCTTCACGATTCGCTGTAAGCGTTATTCGGTTTGGAGATACGGGCAAGACCGCATATGGCGAGTGGTTCTTATCGAGAACTATTCTCTGCGCGTATGATGTATGGCATGCAATACATTCAACAAACCATCGTTGGCATTGATGGCAGCGAGGCGCGATTCTTTGGCTATGTGGCCGACAACAGCGAAGAGATGAAACCGGACCGCATACGCCCGGCCATCCTGATTTTGCCTGGCGGCGGCTACGCCATGACTTCTGACCGCGAAGCCGAGCCAGTGGCCCTGCGATTCCTGGCCAAAGGCTTCGCCGTATTCGTGCTGCGCTATTCGGTGCAGCCCAGCCGCTACCCGGTGGCTTTGCTGGAGGCTGCCGAGGCAATGCGCCTGATTCGCGCCAATGCGGATCAGTGGCATGTAAACCCCGCGCAAGTGGCCGTACTCGGCTTTTCCGCAGGCGGGCATCTGGCCGCCAACCTCGCCACCTCGATTGGCGACGAAGACATCCGCGAACAGGGCGGCATGGACCCGGACGCCGTGCGCCCGAACGCGCTGATGCTCTCGTACCCGGTAATCACCGCCGGCAAGTACGCCCATCGCGGCAGCTTCCAATGCCTGCTAGAGGGCCAAGCGCACAATCAGGCTTTGTTGGACAAGTTCTCCATCGAAAAGCACATCGACGCCAAGACGCCGCCCGTCTTCGTCTGGCATACCATGACCGACGACGCCGTGCCCGTGGAGAATACGCTAATGCTCATCCAGGCCTGCCGGGCCGCCGGCGTGAGCATCGAAGCACACCTGTTCCCCGAAGGCAGCCACGGCCTGTCCTTGGCCAATGCGGAAACCGCCGGCAACGGCTTCTATGCGCACATCGTCGAATGCGTGCAGTGTTGGCCTGATTTGGCTGAAGCCTGGTTGCGTCGCCTGTTCTAGGCAAAACGCTATTACGCTGTGCGCCAAGTGCGCCACGTGGTTATGGAATAATAGCAATCGTATGCATCGGCAGCAGTTGCGCCGGTGTCCATAACCGCGCAGTCCTGTGCGTCCAGCCGGGAGAGAAAGCCCGGCAGCGGCCGCAAGGCTGACTACTCCGCGGCAATACCAAGGAGAACATTATGGATGATCTCAAAGATCAATCCGCAGTGTCCACGACCGCAACGAACGGGGTCGTGGAATCGGAAGAGGTGCGCGCACAGGAAGCGCTATTGGGGGATACTGATCCAAGTCTGACCAGCGCCGACGACGTGGCCAAAGCCCTGAACGTCGACCCATCCCAGGGCCTGAGCGAGGAAGAAGCCAAGCGCCGACTGGCCAAATTCGGCCCGAACGAGCTCGCCAGCGCCCCGCCCGTACCGAAATGGAAGAAATTCCTGGCCCAGTTCCAGGACCCGCTGGTCTACCTGCTGATCGCGGCCACCATCATCTCGGTGATCGCATGGTTCATCGAAAAGGCCAATGCGCAGCCCGGCGCGGAAGGCGGCGAAGTGCTGCCGTTCGACGCAATCGTGATCATTTTGATTCTAATCGTCAATGCCGTGCTCGGCTACATGCAGGAGGCCAAGGCGGAGGCCGCGGTCGAGGCGCTCGCCCAAATGACGGCCCCGCAGACCCCGGTGCTGCGCGGCGGCAAAGTCATGCGCATCAACACCGCCGACGTGGTCCCCGGCGACATCATCGTCCTTGCGGAAGGCGACTCGGTCTCCGCCGATGGCCGACTGGTCAACGCGGCCAGCCTGCGCATCGCCGAGGCCTCCCTGACCGGCGAATCCGTGCCGGTCGGTAAGAAGCCGGACACACTCACCGAGGCCAAGGCGCTGGGCGACCGCGCCAACATGATCTTCAACGGCACTTCCGTGACGCAAGGCACCGGCCGCACAATCGTGACCGGCACCGGTATGAATACGCAGGTCGGCAAGATCGCCGACATGCTCTCCGCCACCGAAGATGAGAAAACTCCGCTGCAGAAGGAGATGGATTACGTCTCCAAGATCCTCGGCATTGCGGTGTGCGTCATCGCTGTCGTGGTGCTGGTGGCGCTCGCCGTGCTGGAAGGCTTCGACGACGTCCATGACGTGATTGATTCCTTACTGTTGGCCGTTTCTCTGGCTGTGGCCGCCGTGCCGGAAGGCTTGGCCGCCATCCTGACCGTGGTGCTGGCACTCGGCGTGCAGCGTATGGCCGCGCACAACGCCATCGTCAAGAAACTGCATTCGGTGGAGACCTTGGGCTCCGCTTCCGTGATCTGCTCGGATAAGACCGGTACGCTGACCCGCAACGAGATGACCGTGGAGCGCGTGGTCACCCCGTCCGGCGAAGTGCAGATCACCGGCACCGGTTACGCGCCGGAAGGCCGCATGGTCATGACCGGCGGCATCAGCCCCGAATCCGAGCAGGCCCAGATTGTGGCCGATGAAGTCGTCGCCACGCTCGTGGCCGGCACGCTCGCGAACGACGGCGAACTACGCGAGGAGAACGGCCGTTGGGAGATTGTGGGCGACCCCACCGAAGTCTCGCTGATCGTGGCCGCACGCAAGGTCAAGGCCGATCGCAAGATCAAGCGCTACACGTGCGTTGGCGAGATTCCGTTCACCTCCGAACGCAAGCGCATGTCCATCATCGTCAAGGACAGCACCGATTCAGACAAGCTCACCGTGTTCGCCAAGGGCGCGCCCGACGTGCTTTTGAGCTACTGCACGCGCATCCGCGTGGGTGGTCAGGTCCGTAAGCTCACCGAAGGCGATCGCCAGTCGATTCTCGCCACCGTCGAACGTCTCTCCTCCGAGGCCTACCGTACGCTTGGCGAGGCCTGCCGTCCGTTGGAAACCAGTTCTTTGGCTGATGTGCCCGGTGTAAGCGTCAACGCCGCAGGCCAGGTGTCCGACATCGCCGATCAGGCCGAAGCCATCGAAACCGATCTCATCTGGAATGGCATGGTCGGCATTATCGATCCGCCGCGTACTGAGGTGCGCGACTCCGTGACCGAGGCCCATCGTGCCGGCATCCGCACGGTGATGATCACCGGCGACCACCCGCTGACCGCCGCCCGCATCGCCTCCGACCTTGGCATCATCGCCAAGGACGGCAAGACCCTGACCGGCGACCAGCTCGACCAGCTGCCCGATGAGGCCGCGCTCGACAAGGCCACGTCCGAAGTGTCCGTGTACGCGCGCGTGGCCCCCGAGCACAAGCTCAAGATCGTCGAATCCTTGCAGCGCCAAGGCAACATCGTGGCCATGACCGGCGACGGTGTGAACGATGCCCCGGCAGTCAAGTCCGCGGACATCGGCGTGGCCATGGGCATCACCGGCACCGAAGTGACCAAGCAGAGCGCCAAGATGATTCTGGCGGACGACAACTTCTCCGCCATCGTGGCCGCCGTACGCGAGGGTCGCGTGATCTTCGACAACATCCGCAAGTTCCTGCGCTACCTGCTGAGTTCCAATGTGGGTGAGGTGTTCACCGTGTTCCTCGGTGTGGTGTTTGCCGGCTTCCTCGGCATCCGCCAGCCGGAAACCGTGGGCGTCACCGTGCCGCTGCTCGCCACACAGTTGCTGTGGATCAACCTGCTGACCGATGCCGCGCCGGCGTTGGCTATGGGCGTGGACCCGCAGACCGACGATGTGATGGGTCGTAAACCGCGTAAGGTGACGGACCGCGTGATTGACGCCTCCATGTGGGGCGACATCATCTACATCGGCGTCATCATGGCCATCGTCACGCTGATTGGTATGGACATGCACCTGTCCGGCGGCTTGTTCACCGACCGCTCAGTGGATGCCGTCGGCCATGAAGCGCAGATGACCGAGGCCCGTACGATGGGCTTCACGATTCTGGTGTTTGCCCAGCTGTTCAACGCGCTGGCCTCCCGTTCGCATCTGCAGTCCGCATTCGTGGGTCTGTTCTCCAACAAGTGGCTATGGGGTGCGATTGGTTTGTCCGTGGCGCTGCAGCTCGTGGTGATTTACGTGCCGTTCCTCAACGATCCGTTCGGCACCGTGGCATTGAGCCCGATGGCTTGGGTGGAATGCATCTGCCTGGCCGCAATCGTGCTGATTGCCTCCGAACTGCGCAAGATTGTGCTACGCGCGATGGCCAAGCGTTAAGCCATCGCAATAGCCCTGATTGTGGGCATATAGCAGTGGGCCGGGCTCTGGTATTCAGAGC
>NZ_JBHEEA010000016.1:0-24741 GCF_041900695.1 Bifidobacterium sp. 2450 | reverse complement strand
CAGAGCCCGGCCCACTGCTATATCCAAACGGCTCCTCATGGGGCGGTAACTATCCCATGGGGCGGTGATTTCCTCATGGGGCGGTCGCTGAAAACGGCATTATTCCGCGAAAAGAGGAAATGTGCTAACCGCCCCATGGGGAAGTTACCGCCCCCATGGGAAACAGGAGAACGCTGCAGACCTCAGTTGTGGCTGCCGTCGGTGCCGTCAGTAGAGGTGGGGTTGTCGCCGCCGTTATTGTTGTCGCTATTGTTGGACTCATCTTGAGACTTCTGCTGTGCCTCTTGGTCGGCCTTCTGCTGAGCCTCTTCCTGAGCTTGCTTGGCGGCATCTGCCTGCTGCTTGGCCTGCATCGAGGCGGTGACGTCGGACTCGGCCTTCTGCAGTTTAGAAATCGCATTGTTGACGTCGGATTCGGACGGACTGGTCCCGTTCATCACCGTATTGGCCTCGGTGATGGCGTTTTGCAGCGCGGTGCGGGTGTTTTTATCGGCCACACTGCCCGCGGAATTATCCAGCGTGCCCTGCGCCTGCGAAATAGCCGAGCTCAGCTTCGATTTCAGTGTGTCGGTATCGGCCGTCGCCTTTGAAGTATTAACGGCCTTGATCGCATTGTTGATGGCATCCGTCTTGTCAGCCATGTCGCTGGCATCATTCTGCAGCTCTTTAGTGTGAGACTTCAACTCAGTGGTGTTGAGGCTGGAATCGCACTTGGCGATGTCAACCGGATTGCCGGCGTCTTGCAACGCCTGATTCAGCGTGGTGAGCGTATTGGCATCGGCCACATCGCTGGTGGATGTTTGCGCGCTGGCTTGGCCATTGGATATGGCGGTGGTGAGCTTCTTCTGGGCATTCGTGTACTGCTTGGCCGCTACCTTGCATTCGACCAATGCCACGGCTTGGCTCGCCTTGCTGCTGTTGGAATGCCACCAGAGCAGGCCGGCGACAACCAGCGCTATCACGGCGACTACTGCTACGGCAATGCCGACGATTTTGCGGGTGTTCTTTTTGCCGCTACCGCCGTGACGAGGCTCGGCGCCATCGGAATCGTCCTCATCGGAGACCTGATTCAACGGAATGGAGGGAGGCATCACAGCAGGCTGAGCCTGTGCCGAAGCGGCCAGGGCGGCCGGTTGGAACACCTGTGTGGCCGCAGCATCATCGGCAGACGCTACTTGCGTTGCCGGCATGGCAACGGTCTCACCGGATACGGTGGATGATGCGCCGTATGCCTGTGTGGCCGCGGTTTCGGCATTCGGCATGGCCTGAGCTTCGAAAGGCTGTGTTGCCATGACCTGATCAGGCTGGAACGCCTGTGTTGCCTCGGCATCTACCGCAGGCTGCTCGGCCTGATTGGGTTGGAACGCCTGTGTCGCGGCGTTTGAAGCTATCGAAACAGGCGATGTCGCCGGTGCCGCTGGTGCGGCTGGTGCTGCTGGCGTCACCGGCGCTGTCGGTTCCACCGGGCGGAAGCTTTGCGTCGTCTGATCCCAAACGTATTGCTGCTGGCCGGGCGCAGCGGCGATTGGTGTTTCGGATACTACTGGCTGCGTGGCTGCTGCCGGCTGTGGTGCTTGTGCGGCAACCGCAGCCGGGAATTGCGGCGAGAACGGTTGCGTCATGGCCGGATCGATGGGCTGCGTCGGCTGTACGGGCTGCGTGGGTTGTGCGGGCTGTGCAAACTGCGCAGCCCGCACAGACTGCACAGACTGCGGGAACTGCAGAGCCGGTGTGGCTTGTGCCGTGGGTTCCGTGCTATATGCTGCTGTCTCTTGCCCGGGAATCGGAGGAACCGTTGGCCTGACCGGCTTTTCGTGCTGCTGGAAGTCGAACTGGAACCCGCCATCGCTGTTGGTCATGACATCTCCTTGGGATTAAGCAAATGGCCGGCATCCGCCGGCCGAATGGTACGTCGCAACGCTCAGTCGTCGATGTGCGCGCGGTAGAAATTCTCGTAGGAACGGCTCGGCGTCGGACCCCGCTGGCCCTGATAATGCGAGCCGGTGCCCTTGGAGCCATAAGGGTGCTCAGCGGGCGAGCTCAGCTGGAAGAAGCACATCTGGCCGATTTTCATGCCAGGCCATAGTTTGACCGGCAGCGTCGACACATTAGACAGCTCAAGCGTAATATGCCCCTCGAAACCGGGGTCAATGAAGCCCGCAGTCGAATGGGTGAGAATACCCAATCGGCCCAGTGAGCTCTTGCCTTCCAGACGGGCGGCAATGGACGGGTCCAACTTGACGTATTCCCACGTGGAACCCAGTGCGAACTCGCCGGGGTGCAAAATCCACGGTTCGTCGGGAGCCACCTCGAACTGTTCGGTGAGTGCGCCTTGGTTTTCCGCCGGATCGACATAGGTGTAGGCGTGGTTATTGAACAAACGGAAGTACCGATCCAATCGCACGTCGATGGAAGCGGGCTGCACCATTTCGGGGGTCCACGGATCAAGTGAGATATGACCTGCGGACTGTGCGGCGAGAATGTCGCGGTCGGACAGCAGCATGTGAAAAACTCCTTGGGCAAATAAATACTGCCTTCAAGTCTAGCGCCTTGGGCGGAAACGTGAGAGGCTCCTCACGCTTCTGCGGTCCATCAATCGCAAGTATTCTCAGGTTTTTCTCAGAGAAACTTAGAGGTAGACCCAGAAAGCAGTGGTTATATAAAAGATGTCAGCGGAAAGCTGATCAGGAGCCGCAGCAGTTCCCGACAATTGAACCCCCTTTCTTCTTCTCTCTCCTTTCTCTCCCCGGCGGGTAACCGCCGGGGTTCTTTTTTGTGCCCTGAATCAGGGTTATAGGCCAAAATCATTCCCCCGAATGACCGCCATTCCCAAGCCATAGCGGTACACTAGCTGTGTGATCGGCAGGAAGGGGGCACCGATGGCCCGCAACGATGAGGACTACGATTTCTTCGGCGATGGTCAGTATGACGATTCGCGCAGCTCACGTCGTGCACAGAATCGACGCCCATCCAGGCGGAATGCCGGCCGGCGATTTGCCGCTACAAAAGCCAGCAGCCCAACGTCGATGTTGTGCCGCAGACTTGCCGTTGTCAGCGGACTGCTAGCCGTCGTGGTATCGGCCACCTCGGCGGTTCATGAAATCGCGCCTTACGTCATTTCCTTTATGCCGGCAGTGCCAGGACGATACATTGCGTTGACTGCGGCGGTGCTTATCGGCATCACCCTGATTCTGGTCATCGCTGCGCGAGTCACCATGCCTCGGTACGCCACTCACGGGGGAGTGGGCGCGGGCGGCATCATCGCACTGGTGTGCGCCATAGTTTGCTTGGTTATCGGCGTGGCCGTGGGCGTATTGTTCCCGGAAGGACTGATTCAGCAGTCGAACGACAAGGCACCCGTCGAAGATACCGCACAGATGGAGCAAGACATCGAACAAGCTGCCGGCGCGTGCAAAGAAGGATGGCAGGGGCTTGATACGGGCGGTTTGCCGGGCATCACCACCGTACAGATGTGCACTGATCCGAGAGTGGCCTTCGTATCCTTTGAATCGGAATCGTCCGCAGCCATCATCCGGGCACCTATCGAAAGCAAGATTTCCGAACTGCTGAGCCAATACGCTGATAATGAGCAAACGAAAGGTGATTGGCGATTGCTGAACGGCAAACGCTGGATGGTGTTCGGCGAGGCCAGCAAGATGACCGCACTGCAGCAGCAGTGGGGCGGCGAACTTGAGACAATCACCGCAGCCACAGACACCGCAGACAGCGGTAACGCCTGATAGATTGCCGGTATCCCTTGGAAAGTCCCAAGGCGATTCGGCGCGGATTACCCAATGTGATTGAAATCATGGTCCATCGTTTTCCGCACAGCGCGCAAGACCTCTATATTGGATTGGTATGAGCAAAGAAGCGAATGCCAGCCAGCCCCTGATCGGCCGCGAATCCACCACTGTGCCCGGACGTTTTGGCGAGCCACTCACCGTGGAACACAGCGTCACCTCGCGCGGCGGCTTCGACCAGCATGCCGCGCATCCGCTGTTCCTGTGCCTGCATGGATGGGGATCCAGCGAAGAAGACATGGCGGACATCATGCGCCTCATCGCTCCGTATAACGATTTCGTGGCATTGCGCGGGCCGCTGACACTCGCGCCGGCCCGTGAGGGCAGTCCCGACCCCGGCAACTACGCGTGGTTCCACGATGCCCTGCCTATCGGCGATGATCGTGACTACGGCGTGTATGCCGCCGCCACAGCAGTCGACCGATGGGTGGCCGATAACATTCCCGCTGACCGTGACGTGGTGCCGCTTGGGTTTTCGCAAGGTGGGCTGGTCGCCGTGCATTTGTTGCGTATCAACCCCGAGCGGTACCGGGCCGTCGTCTCCCTGTCCGGCTTCAACGCACCCGGTCAGGTGCCCGGCACGGCCCCCGCTGACTCTCGCCTGGCCGATTACGATATCCCCGTGTTCTATACGTACGGCAAGAACGATGGCGTAATCCCGAAATACGAACTGTTCGCCACCGCCGCTTGGCTGGAAGAGCATACGTGGCTGAAAACCAAGAGCTACCACGGTCTGGATCACAATGTGAGTCTTGAGGAGTTCGCCGATTTGCGCCAGTGGCTACTTGACAACGACATTACTTCTGGCTGACTCGGTCATAGACTGTTCTCCCATGAGCGAAGTGAGCACTGCAAGCACTACTGCACATACTGAAGAGAATCACACGGGAATAGCAATCCCCAACTTGGCTCCCCTCAGAGAAGGGAGCCAAGGAAACTAGATGCCGGAATCAGCGTCCACTTGCATAACGTAAATGTTGCGCCTTAGGGAGCGGGCTTGGGCTCGGTTGATGTCGCCGGCTTCGTACATGTCCTGAATCACACCGAGTTCGATACCGTAGCTCTCGCGCTTTACGTCCTCGACCTGCGTGATGGTTTCCGTAGTGCCGCTCATATTCGGACGTGCCTGCAATGAAGCCTCGGCACGACGATAATCCAGCAACAGTGCCGAACAATGCTCGGTGTTGTACGTATCCTGGCCCATCTCGTCAATAAGCCGGCCGATAACATGATGAATCGCCTCGACCTGCAGTTCGCGGGTGCGCGCGAAAATCTGGTCCTCGCTCACCAATGGTGTGGTGTGGCGAATCTTGGACACCGTGCGTTTGGCATAATTGCTCATCTGCCGCTGGAACATGCGTACACGACCGCGAATCTGCGATACCGCGTGCCCTGAAGTCGGATCAGTGGAAGTGTGACGCAACGTATTCATAATCTGGTCAAGCATGCGCTCGCAGGTTTCGACGTTCAGCTCTTGCGTGGCCGTATCCGCCGCCGGATGTGCTTTGGTGTCGGCAAGCCGGTCGCGCACGAATTCCTTTTCCCAATGCAGCGCTTCGATCTGCAATTGCTCGAATCCCTGAGGATCGGTATCGCCGATGCGCTGCTGCAATCGCCCGATGCGCTTGGTGTACTGGTCGATTACCATCAGAATCGCACGGCGATTCTCTGGCGTGATGCGTCCGGTCAGTTCCTCCACCGTGGCGCGTAACACATCGATGGTCACCGGAATTATTTCCGCGCTGGGATCCTTGCCACGGTTCGGGGCCAATAGCGGTAACAGGAAGTTGGCCAGCAGCAAGGTCACGATAATCACGCCTGACGCAATGAAAATCAGCTCGTCACGCATCGGGAACGGCGCACCGCCGGCGATGTAATACGGGATGGTGAACATCAATGACAGCGTGATGGTTCCCTTGGGGCCGCCAAAGGTCATCACTGCGGCCGAGCGCCAGCGTTCGGGTGCCATTTTGCGGCGCTGGCCGGTGATTGTATCTCGCGCAACGCGCAGCATGGCCGCAATCCAGAAGAATCGGAGCGCGATTACCACCAGAGTGACCAGCAGAATAATGCCGATCAGCGCGGTATTGCTGATATACGGGTCAGACCAGCTGGCCCTCATGGCGCGCGGCAGCTGCATGCCCAGAAGAATGAACACCGCACCGTTGAGCGAGAAACTCAGCACACCCCATACTGAAGTGGAAACGATATTCGTGCGTGCCACATTCGGCCCCACGCCGGTACGGTCGAATCGGATGAACAGGCCAGCGGCCACCACCGACAGAATGCCGGACACATTGAATTCCTCCGCGCCCAAATACAGCAGGAAGGGCAGGAACAGTTCCATCAGAATACGTGTGGTAGTGGTTTCCCAGCCGAGGGATCGCACGGTCTCGAATAGCCAGTTGGCCACTGCTGCTATCACCAGGCCAAATAAGGTGCCGCCAAAGAAGGAGATCACGAATTCGCCGGCGGCCTGCCCCACGGCGAATTCTCCAGTGAAGGCGGCGGCCAGAGCGAACTGGAAGCCGACGATGCCGGAAGCGTCATTGAAGAGTGATTCGCCTTTCAGCACGCTGCGCTGACGCTGCGTCAGCGAGGCTTCTTTACCGAGGGAGCTGACGGCCACCGCATCGGTCGGGCCGAGTGCCGCGCCGAGTGCTAAGGCTGAGGCTAAGGTGATGGACGGCCAGACGGCATGCAAAGTGAATCCGACCACCGCCATCGTGACGATAGCCAGTCCGATAGCCAGCGATAGGCTCAGATCCAGCGTTTTCAGCAACGCCGACTTATCGATTTCGTGGGCTTCCAAATACAGCAATGGCGCGATAAACAGCACCATGAACAGTTCCGGGTCGAGCGTCGCATCCGGGAAAAACGGCAGATACGTAACCAGCACGCCCAGCACAATCTGGACCAGCGGCGTGGAGACTTTGGGCACGAAGCGACTGACAAACGAGCTCACCACCACCGCCGCAATGATGCATAGGATGAGCTCAAATACCGCCATGTTGCCGCCTTCTCGTATTTTTTCCACCAAAAGTATAGGGGAACCATGAAGAAAACGTTAAGCTTGCGGCCGATTATGCACATCATGAGACGATATGAGAAAAAGGCATACACTCGTTGGTATGGAATATGATGAGGCGATGCGTCACGCACTGGAACTGGCCGGTCAGGCTGCAGCCGCTGGTGACGTACCGGTTGGTGCGGTGGTGCTGGATGCGGCCGGCCAGATTGTCGGGCGCGGATACAACACGCGTGAGGCTGATGGTGACCCGCTTGCCCACGCCGAAATCATCGCCATGCGTCAGGCGGCCCAAGCCTTGGGCGCTTGGAATCTCGCCGATTGCACTCTGGCCGTCACACTTGAGCCGTGCCCGATGTGCGCGGGTGCCTGCATTCAGACCCATATCGGCACCATCGCGTTCGGTGCCTGGGATCCCAAGCTCGGTGCGTGCGGTTCGATTTGGGATATTCCGCGCGATCCGCATATCGGCCATAGTCCTGAAGTGCACGGCGGCGTGTTGGAAGGCGAGTGTCAGTCCATCCTGACTGATTTCTTCGCCCAGCGGCGATAGACACGGACGCATTACTTACCTCACGCAACCAACACGCGGCACCAAGGCAACATATTCCATTTCTTCTACCATCGAAACCAGTAGTGCAATGCCAATCCACACACGTCGAAGGAGGCAATATGGCCGAGAACACCTCCACTTTCACCGGTGCCGCCGCTGACGGTACCGCACTCACCGCCGTCTACCTGACCCAGCCCGCCGCCAATGTGGCGATCGGTCTGGTGTTTGCCGGCAGCGACCTGCCGCGCATCGTCCACTGGGGTCGCCCGCTGGCCAAGCCCGACACCCTGCTGGCCGCCTATGACGCCTTGAAGCCGCAGCGCGTGTCCGGCGCGCTCGACGACACCGTTTGGCCGTCCATCCTGCCCACCCAGGCCGAAAGCTGGATCGGCGAGCAACGCGTGGTGCTGCGCCGCGCCGGCATCGAGCTCTTCCCCAAGTTCACCGTGACCAACATCGAGACCGGCGGCGTGCTGGAAGCCACCCTCGATGCCGTGTCCGGCGAAAGCTACACCGATGTGGCCGGCCATGCCCGCGCCACCGGCCCGGCCCGCGTGCCCGGTGTCATAGTCACCGCGCGCGATGAGGAGCAGGGCGTGGAAGTCGAATGGCACCTCGAACTGCTCCCCGGCGGCCTGGCCCGTCAGAAGGCCACCGTAACCAACCTGTTCGGTGCAGACGCCGGAGCCCCGCTCGAGATCGGCAAGATCGAGCTCGGCTTCCCGCTGCCCGAATCCGTCGGCGAAATCCTCACCACCACTGGTCACCATCTACGTGAACGCAGCCCGCAGCGCCAGCCGCTGGCCGTCGGCCGTTTCGAAAAGCCGCAGCTCGCTGGCCGCCCTGACTTCGACGCATCCCTGCTCCTGACCGCCGGCGTGCCCGGTTTCGGCTTCGAGCATGGCGACGCCTATTCGGTGCACGTGGGCTGGAGCGGCAACTCCGTACTGTCCGCCGAACGTCTGCCCTACACGACCGGCGTAATCGGCGGCGGCGAACTCCTGTTCGGCGGCGAAGTGACGCTCGCCGGCCCCGGCGAAGGCCAGAACTCCTACGACACCCCGTGGCTGTTCGGCTCCTATGGCGATGGCCTCAATGAGATCGCCGCCCGCTTCCACTCCTACGTGCGCTCTCTGCATCCGCGCCTGTTCTCGCACGGTCGTCCGGTGATCCTCAACACGTGGGAAGCCGTGTACTTCGACCACAACTTCGATACGCTGAAGGCGCTCGCCGACAAGGCCGCCGACTCCGGCGTGGAACGATTCGTGGTGGATGACGGTTGGTTCGGTTCCCGCCGCGACGACACCTCCGGCCTCGGTGACTGGCAGATTGCGCAGGACGTCTGGCCCGATGGTCCGAAGTCCCTGAAGGCGCTCGCCGACTACGTGCACGCCAAGGGTATGGAATTCGGCTTGTGGTTCGAGCCGGAAATGGTCAACCCCGATTCCGATGTGGCCCGTAACCACCCCGATTGGATTCTCTCGCCCACCGCTGGCCGACTGCCGCTGCAGGGCCGCACTCAGCAGGTGCTCGATCTGACCAATCCGGATGCGTTCGACTACATCTACGGCTGCATGGACCAGCTTGTCGGCGAGCTCGGTATCGACTACATCAAGTGGGACCACAACAAGCTCGTCACCGAGCCCGGTTCCCGCCGCTCCGGCCGCCCGGCCGTGCACGCGCAGACCCTTGCCGTCTACAACATCTTCAAGGGCCTCAAGACCGCGCATCCGGGCCTTGAGATCGAAAGCTGCTCCTCTGGTGGCGGCCGCGTGGATCTTGGCATCCTAGAGCACGCCGATCGTATCTGGGTCTCCGACTGCGTGGACCCGGTCGAGCGCGCGGACATCCAGCGCTACACCTCGCTGCTGGTGCCGCCGGCGATGATGGGCGAGCACGTGGGCGCCAGCCCCGCACACTCCACCCAGCGCGCCACCAGCCAGGAACTGCGCATGGCCATGGCGTTCTTCGGCCACATGGGCATCGAATGGAACCTGTTGAAGGAGCCGGACGAGGCGCTCGCCAAGCTGGCCGTGTGGGTGGCCGAATTCAAGAAGCACCGCGACTGGTTCGCCATCGACACCTGCGTGCACGCCGACTCCAACGATCCGGCCGTGCGTCTGGACGGTATGGTGATGCCGAACCGTGACGCCGCCATCTACCGCTTCACCCAGCTGACCACCAGCCAGACCTATCCGGCCGCGCCCGTGTACCTGCCCGGACTTGACCCCGAGCGCACCTACCGTGTCAGCCCGCTCGACCCGAGCTTGGATTTGACCGGTCTGATCAACGGTCAGAGCACTCTCGGCTGGTGGAACGAGGAAGGCGTAGTCCTGACCGGCGAAGCCCTGCAGCGCTACGGCATCCGTCCCCCGTCCCTCCACCCCCAGCAGGCAGTATTGCTCAAAGCCGTGGCGGAGTAACTGTGGCGACGCAACGTTCTTGGCTCCCCTCTCTGAGGGGAGCCAAGAACGGCCTACCCAATATGCTTCACAATCACGCGACTGGCGGCGGCTTTGGCCCAGAGCTGCCAGTCGTGGTTCATAATCGTGAACTTGACCGGCTGGGTCTGGCTGTGACGATAGAAACGAATGCCGTCACGCAGCGAATCGGTGCCGAGCTTGGCCAAAAACGCGGACTCCCCGGCAATCATCACATGCCCGGGCATCGCGATGTTCGCCACCGTAGCCACCAGCGATCCCAACCGGAAACACGTCCGGTTCACCAACTGCGTGGCTTGCGGCACGCGGCCCTTGGCATCGCGCGCAAAGTCCTCAAAACTGACCGCGCGACCCACAATCGCAGAGTACTGTTCGGCGATCGAATCGTCAGTCAAGCATTGTGAACAGCCGATATGTCCGCTGGTGCAGCGCGGCCCCTCCGGATCGATAAGCACGTGGCCCACCAGACCATAGCTCTTATCCGGGTACTGCACTGGCTTGCCGTTCACGGCCAGCGAATAACCAACACCCACGCCGATGGTCACCACGGCGAACATATCCACGCCGACACCCGGCCCGAACCAGGAGGCATCCACCAGCAGAGAATCGATATCATTGAACACCCCGCACGGCAGGCCGGTCGCCTCTGTGACCATCGTCCCCAAGTCCGTGGCCCCGTCCCAATGCAGGAACGGCGCGAACGTCACAATCGAATCGTCGACCACATGCCCACCTACCGCAACGCCCACCGCAGTGGGGGAGGGTAGTCCGGAAGAGGCGATATCGGCGGAACATTCGCGCACCAGCCGCGTGATGGCCGACACCACATACTCAGCCGATTGATCCGCCCCGATCGGCACCTCGTGCCGGCCGGACACCACCTCGCCATGCGCGTTCACCGCAGCGGCCACAATCGACATCCCATGAACCTTGACACCAATGAAGGTGCGTGCGTTCGAACACAACACCAGCGAAGTCTGCGGGCGTCCGCGACGATCCGAACTTTCCCTTGGCGTGAATCGCTCGGGCAGCTTGCCTGACGGGCCGGCCTCGGCCGGAAGCTCCTCGATCACCCCGGCGTAGATCAGATCGCTGGTGATGCGGGACAAGGCCCCTTGGCTCAGTCCCAGCATCTGTGCCAACGTAGTGCGGGCTATCGGCCCGTATTGGGCAATTGCCGCCGCCACGCGATGCGTATGCTCGGATCCGGAAAACCACTGTGGAATCGCGTTGGCATCAGACATGCAAGCCCCTTCGCTGTATTTATTGCGTTAATCACAAAATACCGCGCTTTTTGTTGCTCGCGCAAGTGGGCTCGCTGGCGCTGGGAATGAAATGGCCGAACCGTTACCTTGGAAAGTGGAAGAACCGCCGGCATCGAAGCCGGAGGAAAAGAAAGATAAAGGAGTCAACAATTATGCTGTCCGATTCCCCACATGTAACGCCTAGACTGAAGCGTCTGGCCGTGCGCACCGCCGCCGTGGTGTGCGCGATCGCCGTCGGCTTCGGCCTGGCAGGCTGCGGCTCCAGCACCGCAGGCACCGTCACGCTGGATTTCTTCCAGTTCAAGTCCGAGGCCGCCGACCAGTTCAAATCCATGGTTGCCGACTTTGAGAAGCAGAACCCGACCATCAAGGTCAACATCAACAACTCCGCCAACGCCCAGACCGATCTGCGCACCCGTTTCGTCAAGAATCGTGTGCCGGACGTGATCACCTTCAACGGCGACATCAGCTTCGGCAACTTCGCCGCCTCCGGTGTGTTCTACGACTTCACCGATGAACCCATTGTGGACACCCTCAACCCCGGCATGGTGCAGATCGCCAAGAATCTGGTGCAGACCACCGATTCCTCCAAGAAGCGCCTGTACGGCCTGCCCTTCGCGGGTAACGCCTCCGGCTACATCTACAACAAGGCTCTGTTCCGCAAGGTTGGCCTTGACCCGGAGAACCCGCCGACCACCTGGAGTGAGTTCACCGATATGCTCAACACCTTCAAGGACGCCGGCATCAACCCGCTGCAGGGTTCCGTGGCCGACGCCTGGACCACCCAGGCACCGCTCGCCTCCCTGGCCGGCACGCTGGTTCCCGAATCGAAGTACACCGAGCTCAAGCAAGGCAAGACCACGTTCCAGGAACTGTGGAAGACCGCAGTCGAGAAGGAATCTGAGCTCTTCACCTACTCCACTGCGGACACCGGCGTCACCTACCAGCAGGGCACGCAGAATTTCGCCCAAGGCAAGGCCGCGATCATCCCGCTCGGCACCTACGCCATCCCACAGATCCTGCTGATCAACCCCGATATCGAACTTGGTTTCGCCCAGATGCCGGCCACCGATGACGCCAGCGAGCAGATCCTCACCGCCGGCGACGACGTGATGCTCACCATCGGTGCGGACACCAAGTACCCCAAGGAAGCGATGAAGCTCGTCGAATTCCTCATGCAGAAGGATCAGCTTGACGCCTACGCCGACGCCCAGTCCGCCATCACGCCGCTGAAGGACACCTACTTCGGCAACGATGCGCTGGAAACCGTGCGCCCGTTCTTCGAGGAAAACCGACTGGCCGACTTCTGCGACCACTACATTCCTTCGTCCATCAACATCGGCGGCTACCTGCAGACCATGGTGACCTCCGGCAACACCGACCGCTTCCTGAACCAGATGCAGACCGAATGGGACAAGGTCCAAGCCAGGACCTTCGAGTGATCGGTAGGAGAGGAGAACATCATGTCACACGCAACCGCAACCAAGACCGCTGCCAAGTCGGCTGCCAAGAAACCGGCCAAGAAGAAGGTCTCCGCCTTCTCCACCCGCAAAGTGGACCCCGCCTACTACTGGATGGTGGTTCCGGCGGCCATCATCTTCGCCTTCTTCCTGTACCTGCCATTTCTTGATGGCGTAAAGTATTCCTTCACCAACTCGCAGGGCTACGGCGATTACAAGTTCGTCGGACTGAAGAACTACATCGCCCTCTTCCAGGACAACCGCGTGGGCCACGCCTACCTGTTCACGTTCCTCATCGCCATTCTCATCACGGTGCTGATTAATGTGATCGCCCTGTTCCTGTCGGTGCTGCTGAACTCGAAGATCGCTTTCAAGAATGGCTTCCGAGCCATCTTCTTCATCCCCTACACCCTCTCCGTGCTGGTCATCGGCTACGTGTTCAAGTACATCTTCATGAACCCGCTGCCCGAACTCGGCAAGGCGCTGGGCATCAAGTGGCTGTCCACCTCGCTGCTGACCAATGAGCAGCTCAGCTGGATCCCGATCGTCTTCCTCGCCGTCTGGCAGGGCATCGCCTACTCGGTGCTCATCTACCTCGCCGGCCTGCAGACCATCGACGACGAAATCTACGAGGCCGCCGCCATCGACGGCGTCAACGCCTGGCAGAAGTTCTGGAAGATCACCTTCCCGCTGATCGGACCGTTCTTCACCATCAACCTCGTGCTGTCCATGAAGAACGCGCTCGGCACCTTCGACCAGGTCGTCGCCTTGACCGAGGGCGGCCCGAACTCCTCCACCGAAACCGTCACCTACCTCATCTGGAAGGGTGGCCTGACCGGTGGCGAGTACGCCTACCAGACCGCCAACGCCGTGCTCTTCTTCATCGTGCTGGCGATCATCGCCTTCGTGCAGCTGCGCATCTCCCGCAGCCAGGAACAGATCTGATTTAGGGGAGGAAAGAAATGACTACTGCAACAGTTACCCCGTCCAAGGCCGGCAAGCCCGCCAAGATCCGCAGGGATCACAACATCAACTGGTGGCTGACCGCCGCCGTGGCCGTGCTGAGCCTGACCATTCTGATCCCGCTCTACTTCACCATCGTCACCGCGCTGAAGACTCCGGCCGAAGCCGGCACCTTCGCCCTGCCCACCTCGTGGCAGTGGCACAACTTCGCCGACGCCTCCGCCAAGGTCAACTACCCGAAGGCCGCGCTCAACTCCGCGATCATCACGGTGGCCGCCGTGGTGCTCACCCTGCTGACCAACACCTTCGTGGCCTACGCCGTGGCCCGCAACATGGATAAGCGCTTCTTCCGCTTCCTGTACTACTTCTTCATCGCCGCCATGTTCGTGCCGTTCCCGGTCGTCATGCTGCCGATTGCGAAGCAGATGGGCTCCCTGCACCTGGACAACCAGGTCGGCCTGATCATTTTGTACACGGTGCTTGGTTTGGGCACGAACCTGTTCATCGCCACTGGCTTCATCCGCTCGATTCCGGTATCGCTTGAAGAAGCTGCCCGCATCGATGGCGCATCCACCTGGCGCATCTTCTGGACCATCATCTTCCCGCTGATGAGCCCGATCAATGCCACCATCGCCATCCTGACCGCACTGTGGGCCTGGAACGACTTCCTCCTGCCGTTGATCATCCTGACCGATCAGTCGAACCAGACGATTCCGCTGGCCCAGTACGTCTTCAGCTCGCAGTTCGCCACCAACTACCCGATGGCCTTCTCCAGCTACCTGATGGCCATGGCCCCGATCCTCATCGTCTACATCTTCGCCCAAAAGTGGGTCGTCGGTGGTGTGATGAGGGGAGCGGTCAAGTAGCGTTTCACTCTAGCTCCCCTCTCTGAGGGGAGCTGTCAGCGAAGCTGACTGAGGGGAGCATCGGCCGCCCGCTCAAGTAATTACTTTCCGCCACACCAAAATAACAGCCCGATGGGAATGAAACCATCGGGCTGTTTCAATATAACTACAAGCCATCCGGTCAACAACGATGTTCGCTCACCCACGTAGAAAGGTTTGGAATCATGACTACTTCGCAGCGTACCGCAATCCCCGACGCCATCCGCACCAACGGCGCCACCCCCAATCCGTGGTGGTCCAACGCGGTGGTCTATCAGATTTACCCGCGTTCTTTCCAAGACACGAACGGCGATGGATTCGGCGATCTTAAGGGCATCACGTCGCGTCTTGATTACTTAGCTGATCTTGGCGTGGATGTGCTGTGGCTCTCCCCGGTCTATAAGTCCCCGCAGGACGACAACGGCTATGACATCTCTGACTACCAGGATATCGACCCGCTGTTCGGCACGCTCGATGATATGGACGAGCTGCTGGCCGAGGCCCACAAGCGCGGTCTGAAGATCGTGATGGATTTGGTGGTCAATCACACCTCCGATGAGCATGCCTGGTTCGAGGCGTCCAAGAACAAAGACGACGAGCATGCGGACTGGTATTGGTGGCGTCCGGCTCGTCCCGGCACCACGCCCGGCGAGCCCGGCGCCGAGCCCAATCAGTGGGGCTCCTACTTTGGCGGCTCCGCATGGGAATACTGCCCCGAGCGCGGCGAATACTTCCTGCACCAGTTCTCGAAGAAACAGCCGGACCTCAACTGGGAGAACCCTGCCGTGCGCCGCGCTGTGTACGACATGATGAACTGGTGGCTTGACCGAGGCGTCGACGGCTTCCGTATGGACGTCATCACCCTGATCTCCAAGCGCACCGATTCGAACGGCAAGCTGCCGGGCGAGTCCGGCTCGGAGCTTGAGGATCTTCCTGTGGGCGAGGAGGGCTATTCCAACCCGAATCCGTTCTGTGCGGACGGCCCCCGTCAGGATGAATTCCTGGCTGAAATGCGACGTGAGGTATTCAAGGGGCGTGAAGGCTTCCTGACTGTGGGCGAGGCGCCAGGCGTCACGGCTCAGCGCAACGAGCACATCACTGATCCGGGCAACGGTGAATTGGACATGCTCTTCCTGTTCGAGCATGTTGATTTTGATTGCGAAGGTACCAAGTGGAAGCCGCTGCCGCTTGACCTGCCGAAATTCAAGAGCATTATGGCCGGTTACCAGACCGCCGTGCAGAACGCAGGATGGGCCAGCCTGTTCACCGGCAACCATGATCAGCCGCGCGTGGTCTCCCGCTGGGGCGACGACTCCGCGGAGGAATCCCGCGTCCGTTCGGCCAAGGCTCTTGGTCTGATGCTGCACTTGCACCGCGGCACCCCGTACATCTATCAGGGTGAGGAACTGGGCATGACCGACGCCCACTTCACTCGTCTCGACCAGTACCGTGACCTTGAATCCTTGAATGCCTACCGGCAGAGGGTCGAGGAGGCCAAGGTGCAGTCGTCTGAGTCAATGATGGCCGGTCTGGCCGCGCGCAGCCGCGACAACGCGCGTACTCCGATGCAATGGGACGGTTCCGGCTACGCCGGTTTCACCGCTCCGGACGCCGCCACTGAGCCATGGATTTCCGTGAATCCGAATCATGCCGAGATCAACGCCGCCGGTGAATTCGATGATCCGGATTCGGTGTACTCCTTCTACAAGCAGCTCGTTGCGCTGCGTCACAACAGCCCGGTCGTGGCCGCCGGCGACTGGCAACTGATTGACGCCGCTGATCCGCACGTCTATGCCTTTACCCGTGAGCTCGACGCTGAGAAGTTGTTGGTCGTAGTCAATATGTCCAGCCGAACCGTTGACCTGCCACGTGAGGCTGCCGAACTAGCCGCCGTCGGAATCACCGAGCCGAATGTGGTGATCAGCACGTATGACGCTCCGCACACCGTGGTCTCCCTTGCCAACCGCGAGCTCGACCCGTGGGAGGCAGCCGTCATCCAGTTGTAGTGCATTGAGTGCCTTCCTCCGCCCAAAGAGGTACTTCGGGGCTATCCCGAAATGCTATCTGTCTTGAGAGAGGTACCGTAACGCCAAAACCCCGAGTATAAGCGTTGAAAAATCAAGGCTTATACTCGGGGTTTTCGATGCTCGGTACCCCTGTGAAAGCAGATAGCTGTCTGCAAAAGGCCGAATGTACCTCTGTGAAGCGAGATAGCCGGTGTCTCTCGGCATTGTGATGCTTACAATGGAAAGCTATGGAACAAAAGGATGTTTTGAAGGCGCTGCAACGTGATCATGCAGCCGAACTGAAGCTGGCCGCCAAACGTCTCAAAGGGACTGCCCGTCATACGGAGATCATTCCTTCTCCGGTGCTGAGCGAGATGACCGGCCATGAGATTCTCCTGAAGCCGGAAAACCTGCAGGTCACCGGATCCTTCAAGATTCGCGGCGCGTACAACAAGATCGCATCGCTCACCGAAGGGCAAATCGCCCGTGGCATCGTCACCGCATCCGCAGGCAATCATGCCCAGGGTGTGGCCTATGCGGCCCGTGAGCGTGGTGCGAAGGCCACCATCTGCATGCCGCAGATCACCCCGCCGCTGAAGGTCGATGCCACCAAGGCCTACGGCGCCGATGTGGTGCTGTACGGCGATGTGTTCGACGAATCCGCCGCCCACGCTGCTGAGCTCGCCGACAAGGAAGGTATGATTTACGTGCCGCCGTTCGACGATTACGAAGTCATCTGCGGCCAGGGCACCATCGGTCTGGAGATCCTCGAAGACGTGCCGAATGTCACTGACGTGGTCGTGCCGCTCGGTGGTGGTGGTCTGGGTGCCGGCGTGGCGCTCGCCATCAAGACATTCAAGCCTGAAGTGCGCGTAATCGGTGCGATTCCGGAGGGCTCCCCGGCCTGGAAGGACTCGCTGGCCTCGGGCCATGTGTCTCCTGCCGATCAGGTGGTCACCTCCGCAGAAGGCGTTGCGGTCAAGCACCCCGGCGACCTGCCCTTCGCTCTGATCAACGAATTCTTGGACGATCTGGTCACCGTCACCGAGCGTGACATCAACGAAATGATCCTGCTCATGCTCGAGAAGCATAAGCTGGTGGTCGAGGCGGCCGGCGCCGTTTCGCTGGCTGCGCTGGAACACCTGAACCTGCGTTCGCGCAAGTTCGCCGCCGCCACCGGCCCGCACGTGGTGGTTCCGATTATGTCCGGCGGCAACATCGACACCGTGACCATGGGTGCGGTGATTCAGAAAGGTATGATCGCCCGCGGCCGCATCATGAACTTCGAGGTCGAGCTGCCGGATACTCCGGGTCAGCTCGTCAAGGTGGCCACCCTGCTTGCCGAGCAGCGCGCCAACGTCATTCAGCTTGATCACGACCAGTTCAAGGCATCCGGCCACTACACCAACGCGGTGTCTCTCGGCGTCACGGTCGAGACCAACGGCCCCGAGCACATCGACCGCATCCTCGTGGCACTCAGGGAAGCTGGATTCCAGCCTAAGCGCATCTACTGATTCCAATACCGCTGGCGGGAGGCCGCGCAGAAGTGTGTTCCAATACCTCCCGCTGGCGGGAGGTGGCGCAAAAGCGCCGGTGGGTGGGTTAAGCACAATCATCAGTTGCTTAACCCACCCACCGGCGCTTTCGTTATGCTGAGGGCTACTTGTTCTCCGCAATCGTCTCGTCCACCAACTTCGGCAGGGCAACGGCGATATCCTCATGAATCAAGCGGCTCGCAAGATGGTCATATTGCGTGTGACCCATATTCATAATGGTGATGGGCACGCCTGCCTGCGCGGCCACCGGCACAATGCTCGCCGCCGGGTACACCTCAAGGGTCGATCCGATTACCCATAGTTCGTCGGCTTTGGTGGCCAGGCTGTACGACTTCTCCATCGCTCCGTCCGGCAGCGCCTCACCGAAATACACCACATCAGTTTTGATAATGCCATTGCATGGCATATCGCCGCGATACTTCAGTTTGCGATGGCAATGTGGATCGGGTTCTTCATCCAAACGGGCCATGATGTCCGCCGTGGCATATTCCTGATGGCACTTCATGCAATGCGAGGTGCCGATAGTGCCGTGCAGGTTCACGATGACGTTGTCGCTGTTGCCGGCCTTCTCATGCAGCGCATCGAAGTTCTGCGTGGCCAGCAGCGTCAGCATGCCGGCTTGTTCCAGCTTGACCAGCGCCTTATGCGCAGTGCCGGGCTGCGCATTCCATACTGGCGATTCCTTTTGCCAGCGCCAGGAGTACTCGCGGTCCTCTTTGTTGCGCAGGAACAGATCGATGTCGTAAACGCTCATTTGGTCAGGATGCTTGGTCCACACACCGTCTGGACCGCGGAAATCAGGGATGCCGGCGGACGTGGAAATGCCCGCCCCGGTTAATACAGCAATCTTCTTGGTCACAACTACAGGTATACCCGCGATTCATGAACGAAATCCGATGACGGAGCGCTGTCATGTGCCGATTGTGCGCCGGCAGTGTGGTTGCCGAGAGATGAACGCAGGGCCGACAAGCTGAAAACTCTCGCGACACGCCAGCCGAATAGTGGATTTGATGCTTTTCAGAAACATTTGAGGGGTTAACCTAGCCTCATCAGAGCAAAGTGGGCTCTGTGCGACACGCCGGGGGAATCGTGTGATTGCAACGGTTCCTGAGGTTTTTGCGCGCCTCGATTTGCGCGAATTCAAACATGCGTGTAAGTTATTCACCTGTTGCCGCTCAGCGCGGCGGGTTCCTTCCTCTGGTTGGTCGCCTGCTTTGCTGGTGTGGTGGTGGTTTGAGAACTCAAGAGCGTGTTTGTACTACTTCTTTATAGTCAATGATTGCCAGTTCATCGTCAGCCTTGTCTTTTGTGGCGGGGTGCCCCGGGAGGGGTTGAATGATGGTGGGGTTTTTTGAGGGCGTCCTTCCTTAAGGACGTGCTCGTCAATTTTTGTTTTGAGAGTCATCTGTTCGGATGTTTTTCATGAAGTTTTTTTGTGGAGGGTTCGATTCTGGCTCAGGATGAACGCTGGCGGCGTGCTTAACACATGCAAGTCGAACGGGATCCATCGGGCTTTGCTTGGTGGTGAGAGTGGCGAACGGGTGAGTAATGCGTGACCGACCTGCCCCATGCACCGGAATAGCTCCTGGAAACGGGTGGTAATGCCGGATGTTCCAGTTGATCGCATGGTCTTCTGGGAAAGCTTTCGCGGTATGGGATGGGGTCGCGTCCTATCAGCTTGACGGCGGGGTAACGGCCCACCGTGGCTTCGACGGGTAGCCGGCCTGAGAGGGCGACCGGCCACATTGGGACTGAGATACGGCCCAGACTCCTACGGGAGGCAGCAGTGGGGAATATTGCACAATGGGCGCAAGCCTGATGCAGCGACGCCGCGTGAGGGATGGAGGCCTTCGGGTTGTAAACCTCTTTTATCGGGGAGCAAGCGTGAGTGAGTTTACCCGTTGAATAAGCACCGGCTAACTACGTGCCAGCAGCCGCGGTAATACGTAGGGTGCAAGCGTTATCCGGAATTATTGGGCGTAAAGGGCTCGTAGGCGGTTCGTCGCGTCCGGTGTGAAAGTCCATCGCTTAACGGTGGATCCGCGCCGGGTACGGGCGGGCTTGAGTGCGGTAGGGGAGACTGGAATTCCCGGTGTAACGGTGGAATGTGTAGATATCGGGAAGAACACCAATGGCGAAGGCAGGTCTCTGGGCCGTTACTGACGCTGAGGAGCGAAAGCGTGGGGAGCGAACAGGATTAGATACCCTGGTAGTCCACGCCGTAAACGGTGGATGCTGGATGTGGGGCCCGTTCCACGGGTTCCGTGTCGGAGCTAACGCGTTAAGCATCCCGCCTGGGGAGTACGGCCGCAAGGCTAAAACTCAAAGAAATTGACGGGGGCCCGCACAAGCGGCGGAGCATGCGGATTAATTCGATGCAACGCGAAGAACCTTACCTGGGCTTGACATGTTCCCGACGATCCCAGAGATGGGGTTTCCCTTCGGGGCGGGTTCACAGGTGGTGCATGGTCGTCGTCAGCTCGTGTCGTGAGATGTTGGGTTAAGTCCCGCAACGAGCGCAACCCTCGCCCCGTGTTGCCAGCGGATTGTGCCGGGAACTCGCGGGGGACCGCCGGGGTTAACTCGGAGGAAGGTGGGGATGACGTCAGATCATCATGCCCCTTACGTCCAGGGCTTCACGCATGCTACAATGGCCGGTACAACGGGATGCGACGCGGCGACGCGGAGCGGATCCCTGAAAACCGGTCTCAGTTCGGATCGCAGTCTGCAACTCGACTGCGTGAAGGCGGAGTCGCTAGTAATCGCGAATCAGCAACGTCGCGGTGAATGCGTTCCCGGGCCTTGTACACACCGCCCGTCAAGTCATGAAAGTGGGCAGCACCCGAAGCCGGTGGCCTAACCCCTTGTGGGATGGAGCCGTCTAAGGTGAGGCTCGTGATTGGGACTAAGTCGTAACAAGGTAGCCGTACCGGAAGGTGCGGCTGGATCACCTCCTTTCTACGGAGAATTCAGTCGGATGTTCGTCCGACGGTGTGCGCCCCGCGCGTCGCATGGTGCGGCGGTGGCGGGGTTGCTGGTGTGGAAGATGTCGTTGGCTTTGCCCTGCCGGTCGTGCGGTGGGTGCCGGAGTGGTGCGGATGCGCTTTTGGGCTCCCGGATCGCCACCCCAGGCTTTTTTGCCTGGCGCGATTCGGTGCCCGTCGTGCCCGAGGGCCGGCCGTGTGCCGGTGCGGCGGCGTGGCGGTGCGTGGTGGCTTGAGAACTGGATAGTGGACGCGAGCAAAGCAAGGGTTTTCTGGATCCTTGTTTTGCTGTTGATTTCGAATCGAACTCTGTTGTTCGTTTCGATCGTTTTGTGATCATTTTTAGTGTGATGATTTGTCGTCTGGGAATTTGCTGGAGGAATCTTGCGGCGCATGCATGTTGCGTGTGTGTTGCTTGCAAGGGCGTATGGTGGATGCCTTGGCAGACAGGACCGATGAAGGACGTTTGAGGCTGCGATATGCCTCGGGGAGCCGCCGACAGGGCTTTGATCCGAGGATTTCCGAATGGGGGAACCCACCGACCGTCATGGGTCGGTACCGGCTTCGGCCGGGGGGTACGCAGGGAAGTGAAACATCTCAGTACCTGCAGGAAAGGATATTCCGTGAGTAGTGGCGAGCGAAAGCGGATGATGGCCAAACCTTGCGCGTGTGATACCCGTCGGGGGTTGCGCGCGGGGTGTTGCGGGATCGCGTGCGCCGGCTCCGACGGGCCGGCCGGCAGTTGCAGAAAACCATGTGTCAGGGGAACCGGGTTGAATACCGGGCCGCAGAGGGTGAGGGCCCCGTACCTGAACGCGCATGGTCTGCCGATCGCGTCTCCCAAGTAGCACGGGTCCCGTGGAACCCCGTGCGAATCCGCCCAGACCGTTGGGTAAGCCTGAATATTCCTGTCTGACCGATAGCGAACGAGTACCGTGAGGGAAAGGTGAAAAGTACCCCGGGAGGGGAGTGAAACAGTCTCTGAAACCGTGCGCCTACAATCCGTCGGAGCCCTTTTGTGGGGTGACGGCGTGCCTATCGAAAAATGAGTCTGCGAGTCAGTGGCATGTGGCGAGCATAACCCGTGTGGGGTATGCGTAGCGAAGGCGAGTCTTAAAAGGCGTTTAAAGTCGCGTGTCCTGGACCCGAAGCGGGATGATCTAGCCCTGAGCAGGTTGAAGCGCGGGTAAGACCGTGTGGAGGACCGAACCCACCTGGGTTGAAAACCGGGGGGATGACTTGGGGCTAGGGGTGAAAGGCCAATCAAATTCCGTGATAGCTGGTTCTCTCCGAAATGCATTTGGGTGCAGCGTCGGGTCATTACGTCCCGGGGGTAGAGCTACTGGATGCTTGCGGGCCCGTATCGGGTACCAACAGCAACCAAACTCCGAATACCGGTGACGCGTATCCCGGCAGTGAGTCGGCGGGGGATAAGCTTCGTCGTCGAAAGGGAAACAGCCCAGACCGTCGTCTAAGGTCCCGAAGCGTGTGCTAAGTGGGAAAGGATGTGGAGTCGCATAGACAGCCAGGAGGTTGGCTCAGAAGCAGCCATCCTTGAAAGAGTGCGTAACAGCTCACTGGTCTAGTGGTTCCGCGCCGACAATGTAGCGGGGCTCAAGCACACCACCGAAGACGCGGCAGTGTTTTGTACTGGGTAGGAGAGCGTCCCATGAGGGGCGAAGCGGCCGTGTGAACGCGCCGTGGACTTCATGGGAGTGAGAATGCAGACATGAGTAGCGAGAGACGGGTGAAGATCCCGTCCGCTGGATGACCAAGGGTTCCAGGGCCACGTTCATCGTCCCTGGGTGAGTCGGGTCCTAAGGCGAGGCCGACAGGCGTAGTCGAATGGATGAACGGGTCGATATTCCCGTACCGGCTTTCAGCCGCCAAAACCGAGGCAGTGAGTACTAACCTCCGGCCGCGGGCTTACCTCCACTTCGGTGGTGGGATGCCTTCGGGCGTTGGGACCGTAGCTGTAGTAGGTCAGCGCAGGAGTGACGCAGAGGGGTAGCCGGCCGCGGAGGTGGTCTTCCGTGGTCAAGCACGCAGGGCGTGGGACAGGCAAATCCGTCCCGCGTGTGCCCGAGGTGCGATGATGGGGGCCGTTCGGCCCGATATCCGGTGATCCCGGCTGCCGAGAAAAGCTTCGGCGTCAGGCTCAAAGCCGCCCGTACCCCAAACCGACACTGGTGGTCAGGTAGAGAATACCAAAGCGATCGAGCGAATCCTGGTCAAGGAACTCGGCAAATCACTCCCGTTCCTTCGGTTTAAGGGAGACCCCCGATGGTGAACCGCCTCGCGCGGGGAGCTTTTGGGGGTGGCACAGACCAGGGGGTAGCGACTGTTTACCAAAAACACAGGTGCATGCGAAGGCGCAAGCCGCTGTATATGCACTGACGCCTGCCCGGTGCCGGAAGGTTAAGAGGATCCGTCAGCCTTTGGCGAAGCGGTGAATTCAAGCCCCGGTAAACGGCGGTGGTAACTATAACCATCCTAAGGTAGCGAAATTCCTTGTCGGGTAAGTTCCGACCTGCACGAATGGCGTAACGACTTCCCCACTGTCTCGACCAGGAGCTCGGCGAAATTGCAGTACGAGTAAAGATGCTCGTTAAGCGCAGAAGGACGAAAAGACCCCGGGACCTTTACTATACCTTGGTATTGGCATTCGGTGTGGATTGTGTAGCATAGGCGGGAGGCCGAGAGGCGCGGTCGCCAGATCGCGTGGAGCCGCAAGGTGAAATACCGCTCTGTTCGCATTGGATGTCTAACCTCGAACGGTCATCCTGTTCAGGGACAGTGCCTGGCGGGTAGTTTAACTGGGGCGGTTGCCTCCCAAAGAGTAACGGAGGCGCCCAAAGGTCCGCTCAGCCCGGTTGGCAATCGGGTGGCGAGTGCAAGTGCACAAGCGGGCTTGACTGCGAGGACGACGGTCCGAGCAGGGACGAAAGTCGGGACTAGTGATCCGGTGCCGGTGTACGGACGCGGCATCGCTCAACGGATAAAAGGTACCCCGGGGATAACAGGCTGATCATTCCCAAGAGTCCATATCGACGGGATGGTTTGGCACCTCGATGTCGGCTCGTCGCATCCTGGGGCTGGAGCAGGTCCCAAGGGTTCGGCTGTTCGCCGATTAAAGCGGCACGCGAGCTGGGTTCAGAACGTCGTGAGACAGTTTGGTCTCTATCCTCTGCGCTCGTTGGAATGCTGAGGAGGCCTGCCCATAGTACGAGAGGACCTGGGTGGACGAACCTCTGGTATGCCGGTTGTCACGCCAGTGGCACGGCCGGTTGGCTACGTTCGGGAGGGATAACCGCTGAAAGCATCTAAGCGGGAAGCCTGCTCCAAGATAAGCATTCCGTGCAGCCTCGAGCTGCTGTAGTCCCCATGCAGAACACGTGGTCGATAGGCCGGACGTGGAAGCCCCGCGAGGGGTGGAGCCGACCGGTACTAACGGACGAAAGGCAACACTGACATTCCGACCCCTGGCGGTTGGACCGCATCTTCCTCCTGCAAACGACACCAGACGGCAATGAGCATTGTCTGGCCACAAGACGAAACATCGACATATTCGCGTCCGCTATCCGGTTCCCAGGCCGCCACAGGCCGGCAGACCCCAGCGTCTGGCCGTATAAGAGAAGATTTGCGGCGGCCATGGCCCAGGTGAGACGCCCGGTCCCATTCCGAACCCGGAAGCTAAGGCCTGGCACGGCGATGGTACTGCACCCGACAGGGTGTGGGAGAGTAGCACGCCGCCGCACCACACGTACAGGAAGCCCCTTGGAGCACACGCCCCAAGGGGCT
>NZ_JBHEEA010000015.1:0-73094 GCF_041900695.1 Bifidobacterium sp. 2450 | reverse complement strand
GAGATTTTGCGCACTTTGGTTTGGGCTTGAGATAGGGGCATGGCCCGTGTCCTGTGTACGATTTTCAGTCGCCAGACATTAGAAAACCGCGATTGGAAACGAGGGCACGAAGCCATGTCACAGCAGATTCTACAGGTCGACCAGGCCATGTTGGAAACCACCCTGGACCGGATGGTCCGCAAAAGCGTCGAGGAGACCCTGAACGCGATGCTCGACGCCGAGGCCGACGAGATCACCGGCGCCGCGCGCTACGAGCGCAGCGGGGACCGCAAGGCGTACCGGGCCGGCCACTACGAGCGCGACCTGACCGTCAAGGCCGGCAAAATGAGCCTGAAAGTGCCGAAACTCAAGGGCGCGGTGTTCGAGTCGGCCGTGATCGAACGATACCGTCGGCGTGAGGAGAGCGTCGAGGAGGCCTTGATCGACATGTACCTGGCCGGCGTCTCCACCCGCCAGGTCGATGATGTCAGCCGGCTCCTGTGGGGCGACCGCATGCCCTCGCAGACCCTGAGCGACAAGCTCAAGCGCGTCTATGCGGATATCGACGCATGGCGGGGCAGGCCCCTCGAACAGGATTACCCGTACCTGTTCATGGACGGCGTGTGGCACAAAAGGTGCTGGGGCGGGTCCGTGGAGAACGTGAGCATCCTGGTGGCCATCGGCGTCGGCATGGACGGGCGGCGCGAGGTGCTTTCGGTGGCCGAGGGCATGAAGGAGGACGCGGAAAGCTGGCGCGAATTCATCAAAGGCATGCTCGCACGAGGCCTCAAGGGCGTGAGACTGGTGACGGGAGATCGGTGCGCGGGGCTGGTCGCCGCCGCGGGCGAGCTGCTGCCCGATGCCCGCTACCAGCGGTGCATGGTGCATTTCGAGCGCAACATACTCGCCAGGGTCAACCCCGGGAACCGCGACTGGGCGGCCGACGCACTGAAGGCCGTGTTCTCCATGGAATCACGCGACAAGGCGTTGGAGAAGGCCGAATCCGTCGCCCGGGACATGGAATCCAGGAAACTCAAGGAGGCCGCCAAATGCCTGCGCGAGGGCATCGGCGAGACCACGACCTACCTGCTCGACGACTACCCGCGCGAGCATAGGCGTCGGATCCGCACCAACAACATGATCGAACGGCTCAACCGCGAGATCAGGCGCAGGACCCGCGTGGTCGGCTCGTTCCCCGACGGACGCAGCGCGTTGATGCTCGTCTGCGCGAGGGTCCGCTACGTGACATCCGACGAGTGGTCGACGCGCCGCTACCTCGACATGTCAAGGCTCGGTGAGACCGTACCAGCAGCGAACTGATCACCGCCACAGGGACGGGCGAAGACCAAAGTGCGCAAGAGTTCGGGCACTACCTCAATAATCAGGTATAAATATACATTATAACGTATACATATACGAATGCTCCCACTGGGAGGCCGTCGCATAAGAATACAACTGCTGGTGGCTGTTATGCTACAGACCACCCTCAGTCGCCTTCGGCGACAGCTCCCGCCAGCGGGAGCGAACAGGGACACCTAGCAATCAGGCGGCGTCGGCCGGGTTGATCTCAGCCTTGTCGATGGCACCGGAGCCAACACCCCAAGTGTCGAGGATCTTCTTGTAGGTGTCGTCACCCATCAGCTTTTGGATGGCCTTCTGCACGGCTTCGGCGGTCTTGGTGTCGCCCTTCTTGATGGCCACGGCCTCGGGCACCACACCGGTGTCTTCACCGAGCACCTCCAAGGTGTCGCCGGTCTGCTTGATGGCGTAGGCGGACACCGTGGAATCGGCGTAGAAGATGGAGGCCTTGCCGGAAGCCACGGCGGTGGTCACATCGGTCTGCAGCTTGGAGGACTGGATGTCGATGGCATCCTTGCCGTCCGCCTTGCACTGCTCGTTGGCCTTGTTGACTTCCTCTTCCTGCGTGGTGCCGGTCTGCACGGCCACCTTCACGCCGCACAGGTTCGAGGAGTCGACCTTGTTCGGGTTGCCTTTCCGCACCACGTAGGTGGAGCCGGTCTTGAAGTAGGTGACGAAGTCGACGGCCTGCATGCGCTCCTTGGTCACGGTGAAGGAGGAGATGCCGAGGTCGTACTTGGAGCCCACGGACGGAATGATGGAGTCGAAGGTGGAGGAGATGGTTTCTTCCTTCAGGCCGAATACAGCGGCGATGGCCTTGGACAGGTCGACGTCGAAGCCAACCGGGGTCTTGCCGTCTTCGGCCAGGAATTCGGCCGGAGCGTAAGAGGTATCGGTGCCGACGGTCAGCGTGCCGTCGCCGGTGACGGAATCGGGCAGCAGTGCGGCGATTTCGTCGTCCTTCTGGATGCTGCTGGTGTCGAAGCCCTGAATCGAAGTGCTGGACGAGTCCTTGGATGAATCGCCGCTCTTGGATGCGGTGTCGGTGCTGTCAGTCGTGCCACAGGCCGCCACGGCGATCAGCATGGCCGCGCTCAGGGCGGCGGCC
The DNA here is from genome assembly GCF_041900695.1 of Bifidobacterium sp. 2450. Classification (NCBI taxonomy): domain Bacteria; kingdom Bacillati; phylum Actinomycetota; class Actinomycetes; order Bifidobacteriales; family Bifidobacteriaceae; genus Bifidobacterium; species Bifidobacterium sp. 2450. Next base: position 70,648 of record NZ_JBHEEA010000015.1, on the reverse strand, counting down.
GCAGCGGATTGTATTCCCTTGCTTAGAGACATTGGATTTCCTCTCTCCGGATAGTCAGCTGGGCGGGTATGTTTCCCAGATGGTTCCAGAGCGTAGGAGTGCAATGCTACGGAAGCGTTAATCGTGGGCGAAATGGCCCACAACGCGGACATCCTACTCTTGGCTCCCCTCCGGAGGGGAGCCAAGGGACGGGACTAGTGGCGCATGTTGGCGTAGCGCATGGCGCGTAGGGCTTCGCGCTTGTCCTGCTCTTCGCGCAGGGCCTGGCGTTTGTCGAATTCCTTCTTGCCTCGGGCCAGTGCGATCTCCGCCTTGACGCGACCGTCCTTGAAGTACAGGCTCAGCGGCACAATCGTGTATCCCTTGGCCTCGATGCCGCGGGCGAGCTTGGTGATCTGCAGTCGGTGCAGCAGCAGCTTGCGCTTGCGCTTGGGCGCATGGTTGTTCCATGTGCCGTTCAGGTATTCGGGGATGTTCGCGCCCTCCAGCCACATCTCGCCACGGCGGTCGATGGAGATGAACGCCTCGGACAGCGATGCGCGGCCTTCGCGCAACGACTTGACCTCGGTGCCGGTCAGGGCCAGCCCTGCCTCATACTTGTCTTCGATGGCATAGTCATGCCGGGCCTTCTTGTTCTGGACGATGAGTTTCTCACCGGTTTCCTTGGGCATGTCTCCTCCTTTCGTGGGCAATAACTCGTGAGTAGCAACTCGTGGGTAGCAACGCAACATCCGACGATATCACGGACCGGCCTCGAACACGAAAAAAGGTTCCTCTTCAAAAGGAACCCTTCAACCGCATATATCGGCCGAACCAACCGATCAGTGGACGAACCAGTACTGACCCAAATTGGTCAAGGTGCGGTAGTGCATGATCCACGGACCACCCCAGTTCATTTCGGAAATCTGGAATGTGCCGTCGCCATACACGGCTTCGACTACGGCAACATGGCCATAGGTACCGTCGGCACCATCCTGACCAGGCAGGAAGGAGAGCGCCGCACCGACCTGAGGGTTGTGGTCCACGCGCAAGCCGTACGAGGGGGCGTTGCGCCACCAGTCGCCGCCATTGCCGAGATAGGACGGCGTGCCAATGCCCATCTGCTTACGGCGTTCATACGCCCAATACGTGCACTGGCCGGTGGCATAGGCGTTGCCGTAATCACCGTTTGACGTGCCTTGGCCGCCGCTGCTACTGCTGCCGCCACCGCCAGGAACCGTCGGAGTGGGGGTCGGCGTCGGTGTGGGAGTGGGAGTAGGAGTCACCGGAGTAGACGGCGTACCGCCCTGGTTACCGGTATCCACCCGGTTGGCGGCGTCCTGCTGTTCCTTCTGGTACTGACGATTGTAGGAATCGACCTGGGAGGCGATCAGTACGGTCTGGGCCGCCTGCTTGGCGGATTGGGAATCCAGACTGTCGATCATGGAAGACAGTTCGTCACGCCTTGCTTCGCCTTCCTGGCGCAGCTTATCCAAAGCGTCACGTTCGCTTTGCGCGGTTTCGGCGGCGGTCTGTGCGGAAGCGGCCTTCTCATCGGCCTGGGTCTTGAGCACAGCGATCTGCTTTTCGATGGCCGCCAAGCGTTCGCCACGATTCTTCGACGTGCTCAGTGAGGTCGCGGCGGAGGAAGCCGCATTCGCCTCGTTGCGGGACAACGCGTCCCGGGACTGCATGGAATTGACGAAGTCCTGTGTGCTGGTGGCACCCGTCACCACGCTCATCACGTCGGAAGCATTCGAGCCGTGCATCTCGTCACGGGCCAGCCGGGCCACGGCGGCGTGCGCGTCATCGTAGTCCTTGCCGGTCTGCTTGATCTGCTCCTCAAGCGTCTCCTTGTCTTTCTGCGCGGCGGAAAGACGTCCGGATGCGGCATCGGCCTCGTCCTGAGCAGTGGCGGCATCCTCGTTGGCCTGCGTGACCTTGTTCTGGGCGGCGACAATCTTGTTGTTGGTCAGATCGTCCAGCTCAAGTACCTTATTCGCCAGGTCCTGGCTGGCACCGGCCAGCTGCTGCTTGAGTTCGGCCTCGCGCTGTACCGACGCGGCGTGCTGGTTCTGCGCATTGATCAGGTCGGAATAGGCGTCTGCCTGGGCAGGCTGTGCCGAGCTGAACGCCAGACCTCCCACACAGGCTGCGGCGGCCACCAGTGCCGCCAGTGCGGGCTTGATCACACGTACATTCGTCATATGTGAATAGTCCTTTCGCTCACTTAAGCCAATACCATAACATGCGAACCTGAGAGGCTTGCACACGATGTCATCACATTTCTCGCGGGTAAGCCGGTCGCGTTACGCCCTCAAATAACGCCGCAACGAGATGGTTGAAGCGATGATGGACAGCAGTATCGCGCCCACAACCAGGAACGGCGATATCACCAGTACCGTGAGCTGATTCACATAAGGAATCCATGTAACGGATTTCGCCAGCCAGCCGGTGATGAACACGTTGACGATGGCCGAAAGCATCAGGCACGAGAGCACCGAGCCGATCAGCGAGGCGATGGTGCCCTCCAGAATGAACGGCAGACGAATCGTCCAGTTCGAGGCACCCACGTACCTCATGATTTCGGTTTCGGTTCGTCTGGATGCGGCGGACATGCGAATGGTGGTTCCGGTCAGCAGGATGGCGACCACCACCATCACGCCGGCCAGCACAGCCGTAACCGCCGTGGCTCGGTTGAGCACGGCGAACACCGGGTCGAAGATCTGGCGCTGATCGGTAACGTCTTCCACACCCTCCTTGCCAGAGAGCACTTCGGAGACCACCTGATATTTGGTGGGGTCCTTGAGCTTGAGCCAGAGGGAGTCCTGCATATCGTCCGCGGTCAGCGTACGGCCTTGGAATTCACCGTTCGGGTACTGCTTGGTGAAGGTGTTGTCGTAGAAATCCTGCTTGCTGACATAGTCGATGTTGGAGACCACGCCGTTGAGTTCATCGCGAATGGTTTTCTGCAATGCCGTGATCTCATTGGCTGAGGGCGATTTGCCGGAAGCACAGTTCGCGGACTGGCTGGTGCCGTCGGGGCATAGCCACACCACGACCTCGACCTTGTCGTACCAGTCGCCCTTGGCTTTGGTGATCTGCGCCTGAGTAAGCACCGAAGCGCCGATGAACAGGAATGAGATGAAGGTGACCAGCGTCAGCGACAGCAGCATCGACAGGTTACGGGTGAGGTTGGCCCACGTTTCGGACAGAATGAATCGTGCTCGCATGATGATCTCCCTTACTCCTTCGCGCCCTCAGCGGGTTGATCGTCGGATGTTTGGTCTGCGGCGGACTGCTCGCCGGCGGACTGCTCGTCAGCAGGCTGCTCGGCGGCGGACTGCTCGTTGGCCGGCGGTGCGGGCGGCTCCGGCGGTGCGGGCGGCTCCGGCGGGGCCGGCGGCTCGGCGGCGGATGACACGGACGTATCGGCAACCGCGGCGGTCTCGCCGGACTCGTCCTTGAACGGGTCGAACGCCTGGGTGCTTTCCAGGGCGGCGGCCTGCTCGTCCAACGGAATGCCCTTGCCCCAGGTCAGCGTGTCTTCCAGCGGCGCAAACGTCTCGCCATAGCGGCCGGTGCGGCCGGAATGCACGGAATTGGCCAAACGGGCGATGCCTTCGGACGGCTCGTCACTGCCCTCGATGGCCTTGGTCGCCGCCGCCAGCACATGATGGACGGTGTCGGACTTGGCTTCGACTTCGGCATCCGGGAAGAACAGGGCGGAATCGTAGGAGCCATGAGCCTCGTCACGCACGATCTTGCCGTTGTGCAGTTCGACCACGCGCTTGCGCATCGAGTTGACGATCTCTTCGTTATGCGTGGCCATGACGATGGTGGTGCCGGTGCGGTTGATGGCGTCCAGCACTTCCATGATGCCCAGCGAAGTGGTCGGGTCGAGGTTGCCGGTGGGCTCGTCGGCCAGCAGAATCTGCGGGTGATTCACGTAGGCGCGGGCGATGGCCACACGTTGCTGCTCGCCACCGGAGAGCTCATGCGGATAGTTCTTTTCCTTGCCGGTGAGTCCCACGGTATCCAGCACCTTGGGCACCAACGATTTGATGGTGGACCGCCGCGTGCCGATCACCTCAAGGGCGAACGCCACGTTCTCCCATACGGTTTTGTTATTGAGCAGCTTGTAATCCTGGAACACGAAGCCCAGCGAACGGCGGTACTGCGGCACTTGACGGTTGGTGATGCGCCGCAGATCGTTGCCGGCCACGCGAATCTCGCCGTTGGTGGCCTCTTCCTCGCGCAACAGCAGGCTCAAGAGCGTGGTCTTGCCGGAGCCGGACGCACCCACAAGGAACACGAAATCACCGCGTTCAATATCGAGGTTGATGTCGTCAAGCGCCGGTCGGGTGCCTTTGGGATAGATCTTGGACACATTGTCCAGTGAGATCAGTGCCATAATGCTATCTACTCCTCGGTTTCGGCGGCGCGGCGCTGTTCATGGCGCCAGCGGATGCCGGCCTCGATGAACGCGTTGATGTCGCCGTCGAACACGGCCTGAGTCTGGCTGGTTTCGTAGCCGGTGCGCAGGTCCTTGACCATCTGGTAGGGGTGCAGCACGTAGGAGCGCATCTGATCGCCCCAGCTGGCCTTGATGTCACCGGCGAGCTCCTTCTTCTTCTTGGCCTCCTCCTCGTGGCGCAGCACGAGCAGTCGGGACTGGAGCACGGCCATGGCGGAGGCACGGTTCTGAATCTGTGAACGCTCATCCTGCATGGTCACCACGATGCCGGTGGGAAGGTGGGTGATGCGCACGGCCGAGTACGTGGTGTTCACGCCCTGGCCGCCGGGGCCGGAGGAACAGTAGGTGTCCACGCGGATGTCCGTATCCGGAATGTCGATATGGTCGGTGGCCTCGACCAGCGGCACCACTTCCACGGCGGCGAAGCTGGTCTGGCGGCGGCCCTGGTTGTCGAACGGGGAGATACGTACCAGACGGTGGGTGCCGCCCTCCACGGACAGACGGCCGTAAGCGTAGGGGGCGTCCACCTGGAAGGTGGCGGACTTGATGCCGGCCTCTTCGGCGTAGGAGGTGTCCATGACCTTGGCCTTGAAGCCGTTACGCTCGCAGTAGCGCAGGTACATGCGCAACAGCATCTGCGCGAAGTCGGCCGCGTCGACGCCGCCGGCACCGGAGCGGATGGTCACCACGGCGGAACGTTCGTCGTATTCGCCATCGAGCAGGGTCTGAATCTCCATCTGGTCGAGATCCTTCTGAATCTCGCCGATTTCGCCTTGCGCCTCGTCCAGAGAGTCCTGGTCGCCCTCCTCGTGGCCGAGTTCGACGAGCGTTTCCACATCGTCGATGCGCTGGGAGGCGGAGTTCAGACGCTTCAGCTGCGACTCCGCGGCGGACAGCCGGCTGGTGATCTTCTGGGCGTTTTCCGGGTCATCCCACAGGCCCGGGGCCGCGGCCTGCGTTTCGAGATCCTTGATATCGGCCTTGAGCCGGTCGACGTCCAGCGCCTTGGCGATGGATTCGTATTTGGCGCGGGCTTCGCCGATCGCCTGGGTAAAGTCAAATTCTGCCATCGTGGTTTACCTTACTGTTGATTCCTTGAGATTCCTTGGGAAGTCACGTCCTTGTTGACAGCCTTCGCACATTCCTCTGGCGTTGGCGGGCATTGCCGCGCCACACGCGCATCCGCCTGCAATCCATGCTGCCAGAAGGTTCCGGGCCTGCCTTGCCGATAGTCGGCCGGGCGACCTCACGAATCCCTCGCATCAGACGTGTTCAACTGCGGGCACGAATATGCGAAGGCAACGTCAAAGCCCCGCGTAAATCGCCGGGATGACCAGAGAGCCGAGCATGGCCACAGCTATGACGACGCACACCACACGCACGATGGTGCGGCGGCGGTTCTCACGCTGCTGTCGGCTGTCCTGATAGTTACTCACGAGACCAATAGTGTACTCACCGCTTACGACCGCAGGACTTGCCGCCGACGCCCGCCCTGCCGGCGGGCCCCCACGGCCCTTTCCCTTGCGCTTTCAGCGCCGCCAGATGGTGTTTCATTGCCACCAGCATGATGTGCGAATCCTCAAGGCCCAGGTGGCGTTCGTTGTGGGCGGAATCAAGTGCGCCCTGACGTTTGGCGTAGGCGTCGAGCGTGTTGTCTCCGTAGGGATGCTCGTTGGTGGGTACCGCGCCGGGGTCCCACTGCCGGCTCATCGGCAGGGTATCGATGATGGTGATGTGCCCGGCGCGGTAGCTTTCCGCGTATCCGGCGACGTTCAGCATGAACCAGCTATGTTCGAAGGTGGCGTTATGCGCCACGTACGGCTGCTGGGTAAGCCGCGCGAGCAGGCCGGCCTGGGCTTGGGGCCATTCGTCGAAGAGTCGGTACCCGGCCTCGCTGCTGCGGCCGCGTACATCGATGCCGGTGAGTCTGGCGATGAGGGCGTTGCCGAGCGCCGCGTTTTCCGGCGGCACGCCAAAAGCGAGACGGGACTGGCCGTAGGCGTCGCCGGCGGCGTAATAGCCCTGCTCATAGGCGTATGTCTCGGGTTCGCCGGCCGGGCGCGGACTGGCCATGTTCATGAATTCGAAGCCGACGTCGATGATGTAGTCACGCGCCGGATCGATGCAGGTGGTTTCGATGTCGATGCCCATCACCGCATCCACGTCGCGGCCGGGCAGATAGGCGTCGCGCCAGTCGGGCTTGGGATGGTGTCCGGCAGCGTTGCCAGACGCGGCGGCACCACCCGGCAGAGCGGCACCACCCGGCGAAGTCGCGCCGGAGAGATTGGCGCGGGCCATCGCCGCATCGCCCGCACGCTTCTGGAAGCGCTGGGCCTTACGCCGTTCGGCGCGTGCGTCAAGAATCGCCGCCGTACGGTCTTGGATATCATCCAAGGCGACTGTTGTGGGGAACTTGACATCGCTGTTTTCGGCGGCAGTGTTTCCGGCAGATGCGCCACCGGCTTCGCCGCTCAGATCCAGCATGCCTTGGTCATCGTTCGACGGGCCGCTGCCGGAGTACGGCTTGAGCACGGCAATGGTGGCCCTCCCCCGCCGTTCGCGACTGACCACCCATAGGTGTTGCTGTTCGCCCAGATGCAACAGCGTGTTGATGTTGTCGTTGAGCCGACGATTGGCGTAGGCGAGCGCGCGAGGCAGACGATAGGAGCCGATGAATCGATCGTAATCGATCATGAATGCGTTGTTGCATTGGGCGATGATCGATTCCAGACGCTCGCGTGTGGCGTAGTCGGCCTTCAATGCGTCGTGGATGGACTGTGGGGTGGATTCCGGTATCGCGCCGACGCCATGCGCCAGGTCCAGAGAACGCACCCAGTCCCAGTCGATGGTGGTGCCATCGGCGTCCTTGGGCATGGACGCCGCCCATTGGGGAATGTCTCCCTTGGCGGCGTCCAGCCATGTGCGGTCGATCATAGTGCGAAGCCAAGTTCTTCGGCGGCCTCGGTGGGTACCGGGTCATCGCACCAATAATCCTCGAGGTTTTCGGTGGTGGTCAGCGAACGGATTTCGGCGCGATCGATATACAGTTCGCCGCTCAAATGATCGGTCTCGTGCTGGAAGATGCGTGCGGGCCAGCCGTGCAACGGCTCGCTGTGGTGTTTGCCGTCTTCATCATCCCATTCGGCGGTGATGTCGAGCCAACGCTTGCGCACGGCCTGGTATCCGTCGAAGCTCAGGCAGCCTTCGTAGAACGAGGCGGTTTTGTCGCTGGTGGGTTTGTAGCTCGGATTGATGATCACGTGGAAGGGGAATTCCGCGATTTCGCGCGGATCATCCTCGTCGTCGCGCACGTGGTCTTCGACCACGGCGAGCGCGAGCCCCAAGCCGATCTGGGTGGCGGCGAGCCCCACGCCGGGCGCCTCCAGCATGGTGGTGTACATCGTATCGATGAGTTTGGCGAGCGTACGCTTGGAAAGCTGGCCATGGTAGGCCACTGTCCGTTGGCGCAACACCGGTTCGCCGGCCTGCACGATGGGCAGGAGCTTCTCCTTGCCGCCGGTTTTGATGAGTTGTTCGACATCACGGTTGAGTTCGAGGTCGATTTTGGCGTTCTTTCCAAACATTGTTTTTCCTTAGGGAAGGGTGCTACAGCGCGAGTTCTTCGGCGACGATCTTGGCGAGGCGGGTGCAGACTTCGTCGGCGTAGGCCTGGGTGGCGGCTTCGGCCATCACGCGTACGAGCGGTTCGGTGCCGGAGGGGCGCAGCAGCACACGGCCGGTGTCTCCCAGCAGTTCCTCCTCGCGGGCCACGGTATCCTGGATGCGCTTGTTGGTGGCGGCGGCTTTCTTGTCCACGTTCGGCACGTTGATGAGGGTCTGCGGCAGCTGTGGGAAGTCGGCGGCGAGCTCCTTCAGGCTCTTGCCGGACTTGACGACCTCGTTGCACAGGGTCAGTGCGGTCAGGGTGCCGTCGCCGGTGGTGGCGAACTCGCGGTTAATCACGTGGCCGGACTGCTCGCCGCCAAGCGAGTAATCGCCCTTGAGCATTTCCTCAAGCACGTAACGATCGCCCACGGCGGTTTCCACGGTCTTGATGCCCATGTCTTTCAGGGCGAGCTTCAGACCGAGGTTGCTCATCACGGTGACCACGAGGGTGTCGTGGTTGAGCTTGCCTTCGCGCTGCTTGGCGCGGGCCAGAATGCCCATGATCTGGTCGCCGTTGATCATGTTGCCGTCTTCGTCCACGGCGAGGCAACGGTCGGCGTCGCCGTCGAAGGCCACGCCCATCACGGCATCGGTGGCCTTGACCATGGCCTGCAGCTGCTCGGGGTGGGTGGAACCGGCGTTCTTGTTGATGTTGTAGCCGTCCGGCGAGGCGTTGATCACGATTACGTCCGCACCGGCACGGCGCAGGGCTTCGGGAGCCACCACGGAAGTGGCGCCGTTGGCGCAGTCGGCCACGATCTTCAGGCCCTTGAGCGGCTTGGGCTGGGTTTTGTCATCGTTCAGCGGAGCGATGGTGGCCACCAGATGATCGATGTACAGGTTGGTGGCGGTGGTCTGGTCGTGGCTCACGCGGCCCACGCCGGCACCGGTCGGGCGGTCCCAGTCCTGGCCGAGCACGGCCTCGATGTCGTCTTCCTTCTGGTCGGGCAGCTTGAAGCCGCCGCGTGCGAAGAACTTGATGCCGTTGTCGGGCATCGGGTTGTGGGAGGCGGAGATTACGGCGCCCATTTCGACGTTGAGCACGCTGGTCAGGTAGGCCACGCCAGGAGTGGGGATGATGCCGGCATCGATCACGTCGAAGCCGCCGGCGGCCATGCCCGCGGACAGGGCGGAAGCCAGAAAATCACCGGACACACGGGTGTCGCGGCCCACGAGCGCGCGGCGACGCCCCTCAGGCTGATCGTCTTGGGTGCCGGCGTCGCCGAGCACACGCACGGCGGCATCGCCCAAATCCAACGCCAGACGCGCGGTCAAATCCCTATTGGCCAGTCCTCGAACACCATCGGTTCCAAACATCTTCGGCATATGAAGTTCCACTCCTTGTATCGCGTTACCCGCACCATCGTAGTCGTTGTGCTCCACCCTAGGACCCGACTCGGCAAAAAACCGCCACGGAATCTGCTCTAGGACCAGACAATGGCATTCCCGAGCCACACCGAGCCCTACCCAATCAGACGAATCAGCGAATCAGGCGGGCCGGCCTTGAATCACTCCACGGGTGCAGTGTATGCCAGCTGTGCCACGAACAGCCCATCATCTCTCGTGACGATTTGCGCACGGCCGGGAACGGCACGCTTCGGCTTGACCTTGCCGATAAGCTGTCCCTCGTTGGGATCGCCGGACAGCAATATGCCGGTCATGCCCAAATCCTGGAACGACTGCAGCAGTGGATCATACATGGCTCGGCTGGCACCACCGGTACGTCGAGTAATCACGACATGCAGACCCAAGTCCGTCGCCTGTGTCAGATACGGCACCAACGGTTTCAGCGGATTGCCTCGACTGGTGGCGACCAAATCGTAGTCGTCGACGAGTACGTACACTTCCGATCCGGTCCACCATGAACGGTTGCGCAACTGTTCCGGGGTCAGATCCGGCCCCGGCATGCGGGTCTTGAGATAGTCCGCAAGGTCGAGGAACTGTTCCGTGGCGGTCTCGTCATTGGTGATGTACGCCCCGAGATGCGAGTCCGGTATCTGCGCAAGATTGGCTCGGCGGTAGTCGACCATGAAGATCTTCGCCTTACCATCCGGGTATCCTCGCACAATCTCGTGCACGAGAAGTCGCAACAGTGAGGATTTGCCGGATTTGGTGTCACCGAATGCGTAGAAGTGCGGCTCTTTCTGCAGATCGAGCACGACCGGCGCCAGCGCGTTCTCATTAATACCGAGGACGACCCTTCCTCTGGTCAGCAATTCGGCGGCCTTCGGTTGCTTCATAACCGCGGAAATCATCGGTTCGTAAGGAAGCTTCGTGGGTAGCAAGCGCAGCTTTGGACCGGGCTTGCCCTTCCACGCGGCATGCACCTTGTTGACAAGATCGGCAATGCCATCCGACACGGTGGCTGCCTCGTGATTGCTGTCAATACGCGGCAAAACGGCAAGCGTATGCAGTTTCGCCGGGCTGAGTCCACGGCCTGGCGCGCCCTTAGGCACGGTCGCCGCGATCCTGCGGTCGATTTGGGAATCGCCGGGATCGCCGAGACGCAGTTCGAGCTTGGTGCCGATGAGGTCGCCGATGTTGGCTCGGATTTCCATCCAACGGTTGGCGCTAAGAATTACGTGAACGCCAAAGGTCAGGCCTCGCGCCACGATTTGCTGCACCTTTGGTTCCAGCTCATCGTAATCGCCACGGAACACGCCCCATCCGTCAATCACCAGGAACACGTCGCCGTAGCCATCATCCACTTGGCCTGCGGCCCTGCGCCTGCGGTAGGTATCCATGCCGTCGATGCGCTGTTCCTTGAAGAACCGCTCGCGAGCGTCGATAATGCCGGAAACCTCGGCGAGCGTACGGCGTACCTTCTCTTCCTCATTGCCTGCGGCAACGCCGCTGACATGATCGAGTCCTTCCAGCGTGGTGAATGTACCACCGCCGCAGTCGATGACGAAGAACTGCACCTCCAAGGGGGTGTGCGACAGCGACAATGAAGTGACTATGGATCGCAGCATCATGCTCTTACCGCTGAGCGGGCCGCCGACGACCGCAACATGGCCGCCAGCACCGGACAGGTCAAGCGCCATGACGTCACGCTTCTGTTCACGCGGCTTGTCTTCCAACGCACAAGGCGCCATCAGCGCGCCGCGCTTACGCCACGACGGCGAAATCAGACCATATTCCGCTGTGACGGTGAGGTCCGGCATGAACTCGTCCAAGGTGTTCGGCACGACCAGAGGCGGCAACCACACCACGTGTGCCGGTCTGCCCTTGCCTCGCATCTGGTCGACGGCGTACTGGAACGTCGTGGTGTCTCCATCCAAGCCCTTGGGTACGCCGGACACGTATGCGGCACGGAATCTGGTAATGGTTCCGGCCGGCGTCTTGAGGTAACCGATACCCGGCAGACTCGGCAGTTCGTATGCGTCGGGGATGCCCAGCACTGCGCGGGATTCGGACGCGGAGAACGTTTTGAGGCCAACACGATACGACAAATGTTCGTCAAGGCCGCGCAACTTGCCCTGTTCGAGTCTCTGAGACGCGATGAGCAGGTGCACACCAAGCGAACGTCCAACAGCGCCGATGCGCACGAAGGATTGCACGATGTCAGGCTTTGCCTTGAGCAGTTCGGAGAACTCGTCGACCACCACAAGCAAGGATGGCAACGGATCGAGATCCGTGCGCCCGCCATTGACTCGCGCATCCTCATATTCGGTGATGTTCGCCAGGTTGCCGGCATCGCGCAGCAGTTCCTGGCGCCGGTTGATTTCGCCGTCCAACGCATCTTCCATACGATCGACGAGAGAGGCCTCGTCTCCAAGGTTGGTGATGATGGACGAGATGTGCGGCATGCCGCCCATGCCCGCGAACGTGGCACCGCCCTTGAAGTCGATAAGCACGAAGTTGAGCTGGTCGGGTGAATGGCTGAGCGCCAAAGACAACACCAGCGTGCGCAACACTTCGGATTTGCCCGAGCCCGTGGCACCGACGAGCACACCGTGCGGCCCCATACCGTGCTGACCCATTTCCTTGATGTCGAGATATGCGGTGCTGGTGTCGTCGTGCAGTCCGATAGGCACGCGAAGGCGTTCCTTGCCTGTACGGTAAGCCCATAGTTTGGCAAGATCAATGTGACGTATATCGTCGATACCCAGCAATGCCGGCAGTTCGTTGGACTTCTTGTGCCCGGCAGAGAAAGCGGCCTGTGCGGATTCCGCATCCTCTACTTCGTCCGGGGCGCTGGCAAGTCGCTGAGCGATGGCGAGGGCTTCTCGCACCGTAAGTGCATCCGGCTTGATGTCGAATGGCTTGATAGTCGTGGAGAACAGCTCCACGGTGCCTTCCTCATGGGTTTCGAGCACATTGAGGCCCTCTTCAACCGTCGTCTGAGAGAACAGCACACGCAACACATTGTCTTCCTCAAGGTCGCCCCATTCGTCGGGCAGGTCAATTACGGTAACACCGTCAAGACCATCCGAGGCGAACAGCTGGGTTTCCTGGGCAAGTTGTTCCCGATCAAAACCGTCGTTGACCACCAGTACATGCGGCACGATTTCATAGTCGCCACCGGTATACCGGTTGCGGTCGAGCGCTTGCGATCCCACCAGCAGGTCGACCGCATGAATGTTCGATGTGACCATATAGCGTCCATGCCCCACTGTGGAGGCAAGAGCCTCCGTCGGTTCCTGGGCGAGTTCGTCATTCAGCCCCGCCGCTTGGGGCAGCAACCGCACCCAGTCCCACTGGCCGATGCGTTCTTCGGAAGCCAGCACGACGATACGCAGGCAATCTGGGGCATGCCAGGTTGCCGCTTGGCACAGCACCGCACGCGCAAGCGCCTCGGTATGTTCAAGATCCCCCAGCAGCTCCACTCGTTTGAACTGCCGCATGTTGACAACATATGGCATGTTACGTAATGATTCGTGCGCCAACATGAATCGGTGAGCGGCCGACGCCGAAACCGGGTCTAGTTGTGCCAATGGCGGCAGCTCAGGCGCTTCGAGCGTGATGCACAGAGGCTCATCATGCACGCCGAAGCGCAGTTGCATGAAGTCCCCATCGGATTGGATACGCTCCCATCGGCGTGCTGGTTCTTGCGAGATGGCGGTAAGCGATTGCGGTGCCGGAGCATTCCACAACGCCGCGTTACGCTGTTTGCGCCCGGCTGTGCGCACTGTTTTGCGTAGACCTGACAAATAGGTAAGGTATTCGCGGCGTGACGAAGTGAGGTTCGCCATGCGCTGGGAGCGTTGACGGAAGCCGTTGACTACCACGAATCCCAGCGAGGAGACCATGAACATGCCACCGGTGAGCATGCCGGTCAGACCGGAATTGGTCATGAGCATCATCACCATGGCGCTGGCGGTACCCAGCAACGGTACCAGCGAGGTCAGCAGCGTATTGACGCCGTCGCTGGGCTCAAGCTCAGGTGGCTGTTGGAGCACGACCCGACCTTTTGGAGCCTTAGGCCCTTCAAGCCTGTTCTGTTGGGTTTCGGAAGTCATGAACGCCGCCCCCTGCTTTTCGCCATGATGATGCTACAGCCCATATCGCCGAGTGAAATTCGCGCACCCGATTGGATGGCATGTCGTTGCTGGGCAACGAGATCGATTTCCTCGCCGTCTTCATTGACGACGCGGGTGCCATTAGTGCTATTGAGGTCGGTAATCCACATATGTCCGGCGGTAATCTCCAAACGCACGTGATTACGTGATACCGTGCCAGTACGATCGGGAACAGCCAACACCACGTCACCATTCTGTTGCGGTGATGGGTTACGTCCAAGCACCACATTGGAAGGAATGACCAGTGGTTCGCGGGAACCGTCTTCGAAGTAAATGGTGATTTGCTTGGGAGGTACAGGCGGCACGTTGCCGGGGCGTGAAGGTAAGGCATTCCCAGCCGGACTGGGCAATGCAGTATGTTTTACCTTCCTCACGGATGGTTGTGCCACGGGGAGCGGCATGGATTTTGCCGTGGGCGCAGAAGGCACGGAAGGCGTAGAAACGGCAGGAACCAGCGGAGCAGCGGGGGTCGCGCGAACGATGGGGACGGGAGCCAATGCCGGTGCAGGAGCCGAGAGTGGCACAGAAGGCACTGCGGGAGACACAGGAGTCTTGGGAATTACCGGCGCGGGCGCGGGTTCTGGTGCCGGGACAGATAATGCAGAGCCGGAGGTCGTCGACTCGTGCATTGTGGAGGAGGAAACAGTATGGAACTGGAGCTTCTGCACCGGCAGCGCGGCTGTGACCTGCTTGTGGATATCCGCTTCAGCAAGTCTGGCGATCTTATCCGCCCATCCTTGTCTGAGCTCAGAGCGCGAGAACATCGGCGAACATATCATAATCAGCAATCCGATGCCGAACACCATTGAAGAGGCCAGAAGCACCAGATATTTGACGAAGGCTCTGCTGAGTCCCGCAGGCAGTATTCCGTTGCGGTGATCTCGTTGGCATTCCACGCGCACCGTGCGCACACCAAGCACCACCTTGCCCGGGGTTTCGCCACGCACAGCCTCCCATACGGCAAATACGAGAACCATTTCCACGGCTATCATCACGCATACCACCGGATTGCGAGACAATACCATGGCCACGACGGTACCTAACGCCACACAGCACACGTCAATCAATGAAGCGGCGCATTGTTTGCCGGCTGAAGCTGCGCCATATCCGGTGATGGTACGTTCCTGATGCGAAACGACTGATGTTGCTGCGGCCGTTACCATGACATACTCCTGAGAAACTCAAGTGCGCCACCTGCAAGAAACGAAGCTGCCGGTATCAGCATCATGGAGATGAAGCACAGCGCGTCGCCGATTCGGGATAACGCCAAAGAATGGAAACCATTGTGCTGCACAATCATGCTGAAACCCAGCACCAGTCCCAGCACGGCAAACGTAATCATGCACATCAAGGGAAGCATCGCTTCTCCTTCGGGAATTGACTGAGTGGCATGCCCAACCCAGAGCAGGGGGATTGCAATACCGGCCGCACGCATCACATATCGTTCGAATGGCCGTCCAGATTGACGCGGTTTCAGTTCGAAGAACAACATCAACAGCACGCTCAGCACCAGAAAGCCTATACGGTCATACAGGCTGTGGTAGTCAGTCCACTGCGTCAGCGCGGCATACCCCAGTACACTCAGCACCACGCACAGCGTGAACCCCGTGGAGTATTGGGCCAGAAACGAGTCCATATCCCGCCGAACGTCCTTGCGGGTCAGCACTCGCGCTTCCTCGGGAATGTTTCCACGTACCGTCCATCGCCGGGTCATGTAGGTTCGCCATTCCACCAGATAGCGGTCAGGCACATGTACCACAATGTTCGGCATCATCTGGATACCGCAGACGCTCGCAGCAACCACCATGCCGGCAAGCAACTGCACTGACAGATCAAACAGTACGGTTGCCGCGCTGGCCAAGGCCAATGGCAATGCCACGAACGACACCGCGCTCACTACACCACGCACCATTGGCTCGCGCACGCATACGGACATCAACGCCATATCCGCCACCACGATGCCTGATGAGCAGAACACGGCCACGGTTGCCGGATTACCCGACTCAAGCAATGTGGAGACGGTAGCGCCCGCGCATATGGAAAAACATGCTCCGGCTACTACCAACCACACCGCCATCACACGGTTATGCCATACGATTTGGCGGCGGCAACGCCTATTGCATACCAATGCCGCCATAATGAACACGGCAACGAGAATGAACGTCATCCACCAAGACGAGCCTGTAGAGTGCATCGCCGGCACCAAACGCATGAACAGTAGCGAGGTCATCGCCGCGAACAACACAGCGATAATCAACGCCACCCGGTTCAGGTCGCGTCGAGTTACCCCCTCATGTTCGCTGCGCATGTGCTGCTCCTTCTGCCGCCGCTTCTCTCAAGACGCCATTATATGGGTTGCGGCCCAGTATGTGCTTTTCCGTCTAATTGCGGCCGGCTTGAGCCTCCAAATCATGCAGCTTGCGCATACCGGCGTCGAGTTCGCTACGACCTTTGGCAGCCTCGTTGTCCTCATCGTCGGTGTCCGTAACATAGTCACGCACATATACCATGTTGGCTTCAAGATAACCGCGCACTTCACGAGCCTCGGGAGACTTGTCGATACCGGCGTAGATGTCGTTTTCGCAGGTCTTGCCCATATCGATGCGCTGTTGCAACACCTGCCAGGCACGGCCGTATTCACCTTTACGCCGCTTCTCTTCGATATCCTTGCTTTTTTCGGCGATGGTGGCGTCGACCTTTGCCTTCTCCTTTTCGAATCGGGCACGTTGTTCCTTGATCTGGTTGGATAAGTCGTCCATCTGCTTCATGAACGCTTCAAATTCTGGGGATGCCATGGTTGCTCCTTTTGCTTAACGTATCAGTTGTGCCAAATCGGCTTACCAAGCACCGCCACCGCCGCCACCAGCAGCGGAAGAACTGCCACTGCCAGCCAAGACGACCGTCCCAGTATCACCGCCACCATTGTTGTTTCCGGATCCATTGCCAAAGGTCATCTTCACACCTTCGGAGACGTTCACCAGCTGCTGCATAGTGCCAATGCAGTTCGCGAATCCGCTGAATGCGGTGTACAGGTTGTTCAGGCAGGTGACGATTTCCATGCCCCATTGGATGGCTTGCGTGACTTCGGCGGCAGCCGTCACTGCAACCAGCACCGGGCCCGCGCCGGGAATAATCAGCTCACCGGCGATGAGCTTAAGCAAGGATATGATTTCATCGATAGTGTCGAGAATAAGATCGAAGGCATCCTCTGCGTTCTGGGCAAGCGCATTCAATGCCTGCGACATTTCGGAACAAGGCTGGCAACCTTGACCTGCTACTTCACCTACTGCGTTGTTGCGCGCAACGAATTTATCGGCGGAGGCACCAGATCACGACGTTTCATTCACGCTGCCGGACATCTCTTGGATGGCTCCTTGTACACCGGATAGCGCAGCCGACATGGCATCCCATTTGGCGGCGGTTTCCTGGAGCTCGTCCCAGTCGCCAAAGAATGGCTTCTTCAGCCATTCATCGACGATGCTCACTCCGAAGAGATGTTTGGAGACGAAATCCACAACACTCAAAGCCATGCGTGCACGAGATATACCTGTGCTGAATGTCTCGCTTAAGTCGCGCGCTGCAGAACGTAGTGGACTATTTCTTATTTCGGCGTCAAGGTCCGACGCTGCTTTAGAGAAACGTTGCGCGACATCCCCAATTGGGAATTCATCTAGAGTGTGTGCCACTCCCCTAGCATCCGTATATTTATAGTGTTTCATCACTTCATTGGCGATATCTCCTGTGGAGGTAAGACCTTTATCTTGGCCCAGCGCATCAGCCAGTTTCCCCAACTGCTTGGTGTCGGCGAACTCACCTACATGCTGGTAAAACCGTAAATCACGCTCTACATCATCCAAATTGTCAGGAAAGTCAATGCCAATGGGACCGAACTGAAGATCGTTGCCCGAGTTATCGTCGTTGCTGTCAGCCATTATGCGATGCTCCTTACGTTACCGGTATTGATTTCAGTTTGCTCGGGCAATGTCATGACATCCCTGTCGGCGTAGAGCGCCTGTAGTTCTTCCACCGAACGTCCGAGAGGATCATTGCGGGAGATTTCCGCCCAGACGCTCGCCTCGGCCTCCTGCTGCATCTTCTCATAAGCGGCCGCCGAGTCTCCGATGCGTACGGAGGCGTCATAATCGCCGTCGTTGTCGAAGTCGATAGCGGCGTACTGGGAATCTCCATCTTCGAATACGCTCACGCGGGAATCATCCCCACTGTCCGGAGTGAGGGCAATGTCGTCACGACCGTCATTGTCGGCGTCGACCGTAAACGAGTTGCCCTTATTCGCAGAGTTGTTGCCACTGCCCGGGGACAACGGTACGGTGGACGAGTCCTGTTTGGACAGGGTGACCGAACCATCGTCGTTTATAGAAGCGTGCGTACCGCCTTCGGTGAGATTCACGGAATAGTCGTCGGTCGCATCGCCATCGGTGTCCAGACCAACGGTATTCGTGGTATCCGGGCGGGTGACTCCAGGAACATCTGGCTGATGAGTTCCAGTTCCGGGATTGGTGTTTCCCGCGCCGGGCGTAGACGTTCCAAGATTCCCCGGAGTGACCGGTACGGTGGTGTTCTGATCATCACCGGTACCGTCAGCAGAACCAGTATTCTGCCCCGCATTCGTATCCTGATCGTGACTTGGCTGCGTTGCTGATGGAGTCTGTGGAGTCACTGACGATTGAGCGGCCTGTTGCGCAGGCTGGTATTGGCCGGCATCCATACTGGAACCGGCTCCCCCACCCGAACCTGAGCCACCGCCAGAACTGGCACCGCCGCCAGAACCGGAGCCACCGCCGAGACCCCCGTCCCCGCCGCCGGCGCCTCCGGGCATTCCAGAATCAACAGATGCTTCATTGTTCTTGTTCTGGTTGTCTCGAATTTCTTCCAGCAGCTGGATGATTTTGTTGAGCAGTTCCTGATTCGACTGTTCCGTGGCTTTGGTGTCTTTGGCGGTGCCTTCTACCGCACTGGAAATCAAATTCAACATCGATTCGATATTGCCCAAATAGCTGACGGTGGAGTCTTTGGCAATGCCATAAAACGGCTTAACAAAACTCAACAGAATTCCGAAATTCGGACTTCCTGAACTGACAAATTGGCTTTTCGCGCTGGCGAATTGAGAGGCCGCCTGATTGAAGGAATCAGATACTGTGCCCAAATCGTCAGGGTCTACCTGCATAAGCGATGCAGACATGATGCATCATTGCCTTTCCCCTAGTTCCCTGTACTCTTCACAATTGGTTACCCCATTGTGTTCTCCATTGTGCCATATGTACAGCGTTCGTCAATGTTTCTTACAGATTCAATCGGCGATTCCTAACTGAATTCTGAGAAAGTCCCCCACCATGGGCATGTTCGCCGTAGGTCAGGCCGCCCGAATACAGCCACATGCCGTAATGCGCACCACGAGGATCAGTCGACAAAGGAAAACGAGGATCACACTGATCCGGCCATGTCACCGGACCCCTATACGGCATGGGCAACTCACGAACCAACAGCTCATAATACGCACGATACGCACGGAACAACTCAAGCTCAATATACGGCTGCGGATAAATATAAGACACCTTTGGCTCAACATGCTCCCAATGCTCAATATTAATCCATACGAACAGATGACCCTCATACACGATATACGCCGGCTTATGCGGGAAGGAATTCATCAAATGCAGCATCTCAGACGAGCACCGGCCGTTAATCAGCGGGGCAAAAGGCACCCACTCCGTCTCACCGATGCTGCACGCAGCATACGCAATCAAACCCTCATCCAACGTCACCGGAAACGGTGCCTTCAACATATTCGCACAAAAGTATGACCCCAGGGGCTTCACCGGCTGATATCCTGCAGAATAATCTCTACTGTCCCAGCTAAAAGTGGTATTCGGTGCCCCAGCAATAAGCCAATCATCCCGTTCTGTAAGTGTCATGACCCGAACAGGTCCATGCTTGGTCGTTCCTCGCCAATTGCGCCATGGCTCATCGCGCCCGGACACACACATATACAGCAACCATAAAGGCATGCTGAAACTCGGTTTCATGGACAACGGCCGATCATAGTCGGCTAGACTTTTCCAACCACGCTCACTGTCATCAAACGGGTCTTCTACATAGCGCCTAGTGAAATGTCTGCTCGTATAAACTCTAGCCATAGCAACACTCTATTCTGGCCCCGCACATAACAAAGTCAACGCCACACCGCGCACGGTCCAAGGAACAGACACCATTACAAGTCACGGATGCATTCTGGGAGAGTACGCTGCCATACGTGTGTTCGCCGCAAGTTAAGCGCCCAAATACAGCTGCATCCCGTAATGCGTACATGCGAATTACGGGATGCGGATGCTCACACACTGCAAACGCCCAGACTGGCAGCTGGAGGTTCCCTGTTTCAGGGTAAGGAACCTGCCAGCCGCTAACCGTGCCGATCGTTACTCGTTCGGACGCTTCCTGCGGCCCGCCATGGCGGCGAGAGGCTTCGCTTCGAACTGTTCATCATCCTCAAGTGTTGGGGCGATGTATCCCAGCCCACGGCGCTTCTGCTTCTTGCCGTTGCCGGCACCGCCCTGGCCACCCATCATGCCTGGAGCACCAGTGCGCGCTCCGGCACCCGAAGCAGCGGACGATGCTGCAGAGGATGAGGACAATCCAGCCGCCATGCCCGTTGCACCCTTGATGGATGAGGACGCGGGAACCGCGTGCACCGGCGTGTTCGCGTAATACGAGCCCACGCCACCGGCACCGCTGACTGCGGCCAAGCCGCCCGCGCCACCGACCGCCGTCAGACCGGCACCGCCAGCCGCACCACCAGCAAGCTTGCCAGCTGCAAACGCGCCACCAGCACCAACGCCAGCGCCTAGGCCGGCGACACCGGCCGTACCAGCGACCTTGCCGAACGTGGAGCTGCCGTTTAGACCACCGGAGCCACTGTCCACGGAAACGTAGTCGTTATCCTTGTGAACCCACTGCTTCTTGACTGGATCATAGTAGTAGTCCCCGTATTCATCCCGGCCGCCGTTGGTTGAGGAGCCGTGGTTTCCGGAGTTGATTGTACCGTTGCCACCATTACCGGAACCGCTTCCATTGCCACCGGAACCCGCAGGTACACGCTGGTATTGCGGCGAGGAACTACCACCTTGGGAAGACGAACCACTCCCATGGGAGGAGCCCGACTGCCCCGAAGAGGACAGTATGGAAGAGCCACCAGAGCCACTGCCTGCAGATGCTCCGGCACGAGACAACGCATAGGCACCCGCACCACCGGCACCGGCCAATGCCGCCGCCGAAGTTACGCTCGCCGGCAGATTGCCGAGAGAGGTCAGCGAGCCACCTCCCGCGCCACTGCCCGAACCGCCACCAGAAATGGAATTATCATCGTCGTCAGGGGCAGGAGGATCAACGACGGGGATAGTGTTCTTGGGGAAAGAATCTTTCCTTATGCCGTTAAGTATAAAGACTAATTTTTCTTGTGCGACATCATTGCGATTAGTTGCCAATAGCCGATTAATGGCATTGACTCCCGCAATTCCAGCAATACCTGTTAGCGTTCCAAGACCTGGAACCACCCAGTTCATCGGCTCAGTGGTTTTCATGATGGCCCGCTGAGACGACTCGTCCAAGGCATCGCCCGGTAGAGACACCGATTGAGCAGCTCGAATCGCCTCGTTATAGTCATCGATACGATCCTGAATCATTTCGATTTGATGATTTACGTTGCTTTCTTGAATTTTCCCTACAATATCCCGACAATATTGTGATGCTTGTCCGCGCGCCCTGCATTCATAAACAGAGGGTTCTTCCAGACGATCGGCTATTTTCTGCAATCCACGTACGGTTTCATCAAGCGCATCCTTGTATTGCGTCACCGCTCGTGGCATATCCCACCGTTCAGAACGAGCGATTTCCTCCAATTGCTGTTCAGCGCTTTTAGAAGCGACTACATGCACTCCCATATTCTCAGCTCCTGTCTCTAGCTCAACGGTTGTTGCGGTTGTTGTTGGTATACGGGTTTTGTGTATTGCCCGGCATCACGGGCGGTTGAGCCGCCTGCTGCGGAGGCACCGGATATGGTACTGCCGGATACGGTGTTTGTCGCGGAAACGCTGAAGAGTGTGGTGCCTGTTGTTGCGGCACGTACTGGCCCGCGGCCGGTGGAGGGACCATGCCATTATTAGCGCCAGGCACTTGAGGCGGATACGGGTTCGCCGGCGGCAACGGCCCCCTGCCTGAAGCGTGGCCGCCATGCCGCGAACGGCGTCTGCCGCGCTTCGACAACACCACCGCCAACACGATGCCGCCGACCACCACGGCGACGCCCACGCCGCCAGCGGCCAGCCACACCCACAGTGGCACGCCGAGCAGCTTCGAACCGCCCGTATCGGGCAGCACGGTCCTGCCGCCGTCCTTGCCGTCAGCCTTATCAGCCGTGTTCGTGGCGGAATACTTCATGCAATCCGAACCACCGTCAGCCTTGCACCGCTCGACTTTCTTCCACGCGGCCTGCTGACGCTCATACTCCCGACCCACCAAATCGGTGTTTTTAGTTACGGAAATCTTTTCTCCGTCAGGCGAGAATGGGTCAGACTCCCCATATGCACCGTCTTTCCAATCGGAGTGGTCGGTGTACATGCCGCGGGTCTCCTCATGCTTCTCACTGGTCTCATACGCCCAGGCAAGCAGAGGATTGATATCCGGGTACTGGGTGGGATCCACACTCAGCAGCTTGGCCACATCCACCTCGCCGAACCCACGCTTATGCTCAGGATCCAACCGGGGCTCACCCGACTCATTGCCCTTCGTGTTACGAATCAACGACTGGAGCACCTGATTGCCGGTAGCCTTGGGCCACTTCTGCAACACCAACGCCAAATACCCAGACAGAATGGCGGTCGCGGAAGACGTGCCACCATCACCGACTTCAGCATCCTTGCTGTCCCCCCAAGGATAAACCGGCATGTTCGTACCCGGAGAAAGAATGGCCACATTACCATCCATCACATCCGAAGTGGAGCTCAGCGACCCATCGGGATTAATCGAATTCACCGTTATCTCTCCCGGGAAATACGAATTATTCAAAGGCATGCCCACAAAATCATTGGTTCCCGGATCGGTGTCGTTGTCACGACCCGACACAAGGATAATGCCCTTGCGCAACGCGGACACATACGCAGCCACAAAATCGGCTGTGATATCAATAGTGGTACCAAATGACATGTTGATGATTCGATAATCATGCCGAATCACTTCAGATAACGTCAAAAGTGAGTTTGCTGCTATGTTGCCCTCGTCATCCTTACACTTCTTATCCATTGCGGAACCGCCGAGACCGCTATCCACACCATCCGCGTATGCGGTGATCTCAGCTCCCGGAGCAACGCCTATAATTCCTGGCGAACCGTCATAGCCAGCTTCATTACCCACAATACGAGCCACCATCTCGGTGCCATGGGTCGCATATATACCACGCTCCCCCGCCTTCAGCGAAGAATCCGACGCCTTCAAGATGCCTGTTCCCCGTTTAGTCTGAGCAGTGCACGATGCAAGCCCGTTTTTCAGCACCGCTTTATACGAGATGTTCGCATCGGCGAACCCCGGATAATCGGACACCACCTGGCTGTCAATAACCGCGACCTTCACACCTTTGCCGGTGATATCTTGCTTCCATGCGTCACGCACGCCCATGTTATCCACATACCAATAGCTGGCAGACGAATCAGCATCATCGGCCATCGCAACCGGCGTACACACCGTACCAGCCATCACCACAGTCACGGCAGCACCAATCAAACGCCGCGTGTACCGCTTCACAGACCAGCCCTTCACCATAAAAACATCTCCCAGCCGCAGGAAAATTAGACTCGTGCCGGAGGCAACGGGACCGACCCCGACTGCTGAGGCGGCATCGGCACCTCGGTGAGTGGCATGGTATCCGGCACCGTGCCTGCCAAATCCGTGCCAAGCAAGTCGTCAAGCGGCTGCAGTACCTCACGCAACATATCCTTGGTTTTCTCATCCGCGAATTGCACATCCGAAGCGGCTTCGACTTGTGCCTTCACACCGGCCATAGTCTCTTCTTGGGACTGCTCGCCCTTTTCGATTTCGGCAACGGATCGCACTAGCGAATCGGAATACTGACGAATGGAAGCCTCAAGATTCGCGCGCGATTCCTGGAACACCTTGGCCGCCTGCTGAAGATACTTCTCCATACCCTTCTCGAAATCATTAGGGTTGCTGCGCGTGCTGCCGTCCCAATGTGCGCCGACACCATCCTTGATGTCTTTGCCGGCAGTCAACAGGTTAGCGGCCTCGGCACGCACCCGATCGCCATCGACATGAATGTCATTCGCCATGTGTTTCCCCTCACACCAATTTCACACCATATACAACCATCGGCCAATCCGGCCGATGCAAACGATACAACCCCAATATGTTCGGGTGCCGCGTGGAATACCCATGCGGCACCCGAACCGGAGAGAGTCAGAAGCGTGCAGCCGAACGGTTGTCGGACTCCACATACTGCTGGGCGATTTCAGCGGTGGCCTGAGAAATCTGGCCAAGAATCTGGTTCATCTCCTGCAGCTTGGTGGTCCAATCGTTCTGGGCGCGGTGGTATGCCTCTTGCGCGGCACCATCCCACTGGTCGATAAGGGTGCGGACCTCGGCGTCGAGGTTCTCCAGCTCCTGGCCGATGCCTTGGCATCGTTGGCAATGTCGGTGGACAGCGAGTCCACCATTTGCGGACGAACGGAAATAGAAGACATGATGATAATCCTTAAACTCTAAGCGTTCCTATATTGGTTATCGAATCCGGCTCAGCCCAGCAACGACTGGAGTCGGGAAGTGCGAGACTGGTTATCTTCCTCGTTCGCGGCCTGGTCCTTGGCGGTTCCGCGCAGGTTGTCACGCAAATCGTTAAGGATGTTGTTCAGCTTATTGGCCTTCTCCTGCCAGTTCGCCATCAACGTGTTGTAGGAGGTGGCAGCGTCGCCGCTCCAGAACGACCCCAACTCGGCCATCTTGCTATCGATGTCCTTGATTCGGCTATCAATGCCGGTCCTGGCGTTTTCTACAGCCGTGGCGCCCTTCTCAAGCGCGCCTTCGCCTGCCCTGATCTTCTCAGCCATTTCGCATCCCTTCTTATGAGTGCTTGCTTATATCGCGTTGCGACTGCTGATGATCAAGCCGGATGATATCGGCCCACCGGGAAGGTACAACTTTGATTTTCCCGCCAACGAGTACATCACCCTTGACTCTCTTCACCATATACAACAGCACGGCCCATCATACCCGGCATTCAGCTCTTGTCCAACATTTTCCGGTATTCGCAAGCAACACTGTGAACACGGCGATTAAGACCGTATGATGAATGGAGACGGAGAGCACGCCGGAGCACTTGGGGCCGGTGAGTCTCCATCAGAGAAGAGTGCGCGCGGCAGCGCCGCATGCTCACATGAAGGGAAGTCTATGGCAGCGAGAACCCCCATACCACCACGACGCATGCATTCGAGCCAGAACAAGCCGCCGCTCCCCACACCAGGCCCCGCGCCCCTTGCCCATACCCCCTATCAAGGCATCGCTGCACCTTCCGCACCATTCCAGCCGGGTGCCGTTCCGGCACCCATGTCTACGGCACCTGCGGCTCCCGCAGCGCCTACGGCATCGCAGGCCGCGCCATTGGACCCGGAAGCAACCCGGCAGCTCCATATCACCATTGCATACAAGGCAAGAACCATCGAACTCTCCGTTGGCCCCACACCGATTGTGGCCGATCTGCTACCCGACATAGCCCGCCGACTGGGCGTGCTTGACCCGGCAATAGTCTATGGCGGTTACCGTCTGCTCAACAGCGAGGGCGAGACCCTCTCCCCTTCCCAAACGCTTGACGAACAACACGTGGAAGAAGGCAGCACCCTTACTCTCGAACCCGGGGCGTTGAACGAAACGGACATCATGTATGACGATGTCGTTGAAGCGGTGGGCGCAAGCGTGCAGCGTGTGTACAAACCATGGACCAACGACCACACCACGCTGACCTCCCTTATCATCAGCGCCGGAATGCTTGCCATCAGCGCCGGCTTGCTCGCGGTATTCCCACCATCCATTGTCAATGCGGCATTGGGATTCGGCTTCGCATTGGTGCTGATTGCACTCTGCTCGGTATTAAGCGGCAAGAATATGATTCCGCAGGCATTGGCCATGGGACTCATCTCTAGCGTGTTCGCCGCGATCGGCGGCTACCAGCTCATCTCCACGCTGTTCCCGGGGCATCCTTTCCATGGGTTGCCTCTGCTGGGAGCTGCGGCAGGGCTTATCGTCGATGGCGGACTGATGGCCGCTGCCGCATCACGAACCAGGCCGTACTCTCTCATCCCCATCGTCATCGGCGTGATTGCGGTGATACCCAGCGGATTGGCATTCATGTTCCCCATCAATGAGCCCCAGATATGGATTTTCACCGCCACAGCCGTTGCACTCGCCGCCAACGCACTGCCCTCTATGTGCCTATCGCTGGCACGTATCAGCGTGAACAGCCCACACAGCGAATCTGATATCTTCAAACTGCCTGAAGACATTGATTATGAAGACATCAAACAGCGGTATATTTTCGGTTCCACCATGTTGTTCATCGGGCGTATCGCCGTCGCCTCCCTGCTGCTCATTGCCACGCCGCTGCTGGTTTCGCTGAGCACACCGTTGGGAGCGGCCATCTGCCTGTTGGCATTCATGGGCATGCTGCTCGATTCCCGCCAAATCTATACGCTTAGGGAGATGATCGTCACCGTGGGAGCCGCCGGAATCGGCATTATCGCCACCGGCCTGCTCGCCAGCCAGGCTCACCCCGAACTGAACATACCGCTTATTCTCATCATGCTGGCGAGCGCTTTGGCGACCATCATTCTCACGAACGTTACACGTCAGCAGTCATTGTTTGCCACCAGAATGGCGGACGCCGCCGAGATGCTGTGCCTCGTGCTGCTGCCGCCACTTGCCTATCTCGCCATCACCATGTGAGCGTGGATGGTTGCCAGATAAATCCGATGGGGAATCGTCACAAGAACTTTTCAGGGAAACGGAAAACATAGGCCATGGCTGATAAAAAGGATCTTTCCGAAGCGCAAAGCTACTCACGTAGGAGACTGGTCACTGCATTTACCAGCGGCATTCCTTCCGGCGTGGAGCTCACGCCGAAGAAGAACCAGACGCCGGTGATTGTGGGACTGGGATTGGTGGTCATCACCATACTCATCAGCGTGTTCTACGGCATCATGAGCCCGTCTCTGCCCTCGGATTGGAAAAACAACAAGCTCATCGTGGCCAAGAATTCCGCAGCACGATATGTCAGTGTCAACGGCACGCTTCACCCGGTTATCAATGCCATCAGTGCGCGACTGCTCATCCCCTCCTCGGATTTCGACGTATTGACCGTGGACGACGACCAGTTGGCGGGAATTCCCATCGGTTCGACTCTTGGCATTCTGGGAGCCCCCGATTCACTCCCTGCACAAAACCAGCTGATATCCGGTTCGCTGACCAGCTGCATGGACAATATGAAGCTCAGCAACACCATTAGCAATACCGCCTTAGCTACTGGTGCCGATAGTCGTACGGCCATCGTCGCCACTGTGGACAACACCAGTTACCTTGTTTCCGGTTCCAAGCGTTACGAACTGCCATCGGAATCTTCAATTCGAGACAGTTTCCTGCGTGTGTTCGGAGTACCACAGACCAGAACCATCAAGGCAACCGCACAGTGGATCAACCTGTTCGAAGCCGGAAGCCCAATCAAACCCATCACTGTTCCCGGAGCGGGCTCGTTCGTCAACGTTAATGGCACCGAAGTGGCGGTCGGCGGCATCGTCACCCAGCAGGGCGAGACGAAGTCAACAAAATACCTTGTGCAGGAGGGCGGCAAGATCACCGCACTAGATGACTTCTCCTACAACCTGTACATCATCGGCAAACCAGAATCCATCGCACGCCCCACAGCGCTGTCTGCCCACGACTTCCAAAGCCTAGCCAACGCCACATCATCAGTTATTCCGACGAATTGGCCCACCAGTGCGTTGCAGCAGGTGAGCGGCACGCCGACCATATGCGCCACATTCCCCCTGTCTGCATCGGGCCACGAACGACTTACTTCACGCGTGCGGCTTGCGGTCAGATCCTCCGCCGAGTCAGGGGCGGATACTGCATCGGGAGCCGATGCCAGCGAAAAAAGCACTGTTTCCACCACGATTACTGGTGGCACCGGGGCGCTGTTGCGTTCGGCGATCGGAGATACCGACAAGGGAACGGTATTCGCCATCGATTCCACCGGTACCGCATATCCGATTCCCCACGCAACACAAGAGATACTGAACCGTTTAGGCTACACCGGTCAGGATGTTCGTTCCGTGCCGCGTTCATGGGTAGACATCTTCCCCTCAGGAGTGCAGCTCACCACCGAAGCCGCAGGCAATGCGCCCAACCCGCAAGCTGTGCTCGAACAGACCGGGAAGAACTGATTATGAATCGTATGCCGTTTCCCGCTATGCCGCGTCTGCGTTCAGCAGCACGCGCCACCGTAGCCAAAACTCTGAGCGCCATGCTTGCAGTTGGTCTGGCCACAAGTATGGCGGGTATATGCGCGGCGGCGCCACAAGCCGCATACGCCGACTCATCTGACTCTTCTGACTCATCATCCCAAACCTCATCGGGGCAAGCACAATGCCAGGCAGGCATCGAGAATTACGTCACACAGCAGCCCTGGACCAATAATCTATTCGAGCTCGATACTCTGCATCAGCATGCCACCGGGCAAAACGTGATTGTCGCCGTCATCGATTCCGGCGTGGACACTGACAACCCGCATCTGAGCGGTGCCGTGATACCGGGCACCAGCATGGTTAAGGGCGACCCATCCAACGGAACCATCGATACCTACAATCATGGCACCGCGGTTGCCGGCATCATCGCCGCGCGTCCAGTAGACGGTTCATCCGTTCAGGGCATTGCCCCCGGTGCCACCATCATGCCGATTCGCGTGTTCGATACCATTCGGGAGGAGAACGGCAGACAAGTGGGTGCCCCCTCCATGGAAACAATCGGGGCAGCAGTCACTTATGCAGTCGATCACGGTGCGAAAATCATCAACATCTCCCTGAGCGACACCCGCAATATTCCCGAGATGCAGCAGGCAGTGTCCTATGCCGAAACGCACGGCAGTCTCATCATCGCCAGTGCCGGCAATCGCCTCACCTCGGCCAGTACCAAAGATGGCGAACGATACCCAGCCGCCTATCCTGAGGTCATCGGCGTGACGGCGTTGAACACTGACCTACAGCCCACCAACGACTCCGTACATGGAGATCAAGTCGATATCGCAGCTCCTGGTATGCAGACGGCCGGAACGATTCCGGGAGGAGTGGACTGTGTGTTCGCCACCGATGCAGCCTCCTCAAGCTTCGCCACAGCATACGTGAGCGGAGAAGCCGCGCTGGTGGCCTCGATGTATCCTAATGAGTTGCCGGTACAATGGCGGCAACGTATTCTTGCCACCGCCAACCGTGCCGACCCAGACAATCGCGACCAGCTGACCGGCTGGGGCATCATGGACCCTATGAACGCTGTATCTGTCACCCTGTCAGGCAATTTGCGCGGCCCGCAGTTGGATGGCTTATCCAAGCCCTTCCAATCCAGCTCCTACCAAGACACCATCGTGTTGCATCCCACTCAGGACCGCAATGCCCGGACCAAACAGATCGTGGCCATTGCTGCAATCTGCGTACTGTGCTTGTGGAGCATCGCATGGATTGTTGGTTTGCGTGGGAAAAGGCAACGGACTTCGGTATAACAACGAAATCCATCAGTCAAACGAATCGATGTCTTCTGATACCGGCTTATTCGGTTTATATGAATTACATGAATCGCTGGGGCGCTCCGCACATCGCGTCGGGAACCACCTGCTGCACCAGCATGCGTGGGTAGATGTTCACCATCCACATTGCGGCACCGGCTGCGGCGAACCGCACCTGAAGCTGGTTGACGCCGCCATCCTCGCTGATGTACACGTATGGGGTCTCCCCCGGTCTCGGCGCGGACAGCACACGCACTGTACGCGCCACGCACGGGTTGAGCCGGTCGGCGAACTTCAGAACGCGCCGTTCCCGCACGCCCGGAGCAACGGCCGAAGGCTCATTGGCCGGTAATGATTCGTTCAGCGCCTGCGACCATCGGCCGCGCGTGGCCACGCTGGCCACAGGCGAGACGAACTGTACCACGTCCACGGCCACGTGGTTGCGTAACGACAGTATGCCCCCGAGCACAGCCTGCTCACATACGCCGGGACCCCGGTCTTGTTGAAGATATCGAGAATGAGCTGCACATTGCCGCTCGGCGCGACCGCCATATCCACCCACCGCACCGTGGACATAGGACCGTCCGACATTGGCGTTTTCTCAAACACGGTAGCCCCGACGCACACATGAACGTCAACCACGACGGCAAAGACATCGTAGTGCCATCAGCAACGAATGGATCTAACACTTCCCATCCACGCTCCCTGAAATCGAAGGGATCCTCCACCTTACGGAAACTGAATGGGCCACCAACACGAACCTTCGCCATCAGGATGTCCCTCTATCATCTGTGCCAACGCAGCTCAACGGTTATTACGGTTGTTGTTGGTATACGGGTTTTGTGTATTGCCTGGTGTTACGGGCGGTTGGGCCGCCTGCTGCGGAGGCACCGGATATGGTACTGCCGGATACGGTGTTTGTTGCGGGAACGCTGAAGGGTATGGTGCCTGCTGTTGCGGCGCGTATTGGCCTGCGGCCGGCGGCGGGACCATGCCATTGCCGGTACCGGGCACCTGAGGAGAATACGGGTTCACCGGCGGCAACGGCCCCCTGCCCGACGCAGGGCCGCCATGCCGTGAACGGCCTTTCTTGCTGCGCTTCGACAGCACCACCGCCAACACGATGCCACCAGCCACCACGGCGACACCCACGCCACCGGCGGCCAGCCACACCCACACCGGCACACCGGACGACTTCACAACATCCTTCCCGTCACCGGTATCCGGCAGCACGGTCCTGCCGTCAGACTTGCCGTCAGACTTGCCGTCAGACTTGCCATCAGACTTGCCTTCAGTCTCATCCGCGGTTGCCGTGGCGGAATACCTCATGCAATCCGAACCGCCATCAGACCTGCACTGCTCCACCTTCTTCCACGCCGCCTTCTGACGCTCATACTCCCTGCCGACCTCACCCGCCTGGCAGGGAACGGGATACGAGTCGGCGTCGAGCAGATCGCCGATGCCGTCGGGGTTCTTGGAGCAATCCTGCGCATACCACTTCGCACGATCATCCGACAGCTTCGCCGCCGCGGTCACCTGCGCCTCCAAAATCGGATTCACATCCGGATACTGGACGGGATCCACACTCAGCAGCCTGCCCGGATCGACCTGGCCATAACCCCGTTTATGCCCCGGGTCAAGCTTCGCCTCACCCGAATCATTGCCCTTCGTGTTACGCACCAAAGACTGCAGAATCTGATTACCCGTCGCATCCGGCCACTTCTGCACCGCCAACGCCAAATACCCAGACAACACAGCCGAACCAGTCGACGTACCACCCGTATCCACCGAAATGCGTGTCGAATTATCGGACGGACGAAGCACCTGATCGCCCGGGGCAAGAATGTTCACGTTCGCATCAGCAACATCCGAAATGCCGGCGATCTGCCCGTCAGGACCGACCTCGTTGTTACGGATCACACCAGGAAACGAGCTCCGCTCTCTAGGGTCGCCGGTCATCACACCCGTGCTACTGCCATTGACAACAGCATCCGTCTCCTTGTCATTCGAACGACCCGAAACAATAATCACGCCATGACGTAGTGCCTTGAGCATCCCATCATAACCATAATCTCCTACGCCACCGCCATTTGACATGTTGATAATGCGTGCGCCCCAGTCGACCGCGGTACTAACGTCCTTGTCGATATCCGACCCAACAGCCATGCCATCACAAGTAATGGTTAACCCGCCCGCACCATCTTGCCCTCCCGTGAGAAACAGAACATCGGACTTCGGCACCAAACCCGTCACCCCTTGGCTGGCATCCCAACTCTTGCCATTGCCCACCAGCCATGTGAGCATGTAAGTGCCATGCGACGAATAGGCATCCCCCTCTTTGGAAGTGACTGTTTTCTGAAGCGGTACATCTTTTATCAGGCACTCATCTGGTTTGTCGGTAGTCGTATTAACAAACGATCCCAACCGGTATTCGATGTTCGCGTCCGACAACCCGGGATAATCCGAAACAGCACGAGTGTCCAGCACACCGATCTTCACCCCGGAACCATCCAGACCAGCCTCATGCGCCGAGACAACCGCACTGTTCTTCACCGGCCACAAGCCACCCATATCATCCGCATACGCGGACGGCGACAACACCAACAACAAGGAAGCCGCCAACACCCCCGAACACACGGAGAAGACAGGTCTATCTGTGGTCATTACTCCTCTTTTCGCAGCGCTGCACAACGTCAAGATAACGGCAATTATTTAAATCTCATGTACTTCAAATGACTCAATCTCATTTTGCTTGTTTTGCAATTGAGTCTGAATGCTTTCTTCGAATCTCGAGGTATGGGCAGTAGCATCCGTCAAACGCTTACCATAATCAGCCATATTCTGCGAATAGCGCGTCCGGTCTTCACGAATTACTGCGACGCTGCGGGCCAATGCCTCATTGATTCGCTTGGTGTGTGGATCTTTCCATCCTCCAGTCACCTTCACGCAATAAGTCTCACTCGCGGAATCGTTGACTGACTCCGATGCCGTTTCCAAGCGTGCCGCCAGTCGATTGGCCTCATCGGCATCGTAACGAATCTCTTCCGCCATGGTTCTCCCCCGTTCACTCACATCAACGCATTCACTGCATATACACGCGTTTGCCGTTCCATACCAACACCGCAATGGAACGGCAAACACAGCACTTCAAAGAATCGGCTCAATCAGCCGAAGAAACCGGCGGCCTTGTGGTCGCTGGCGGTGTAGCCACTCGAAATCTCAGCAGTGGCCGAAGCGATCTGCGCAAGAATGTTGCGCACATCGTTCAAATCGGCGTTCCACTTGCTCTGCGCCTGAGCATACGCCTGCTGCGCGGAACCATCCCAGTTCTGCTTCAGCTGGCTGACCTTGGCGTCCAGATCATCCAGCTTCTGCTGAATGCCGTTAGCGCCATTACGAATGCTCTCGGACAGGGCCTGCACCTGAGCCGGATTCACGGCAAAAGAACCAATAGCCATAATATTTCCTTGCTTTCCTTATCTGCCTGATACTTGTTTCTCGAACCAATCAGCTCAGCATGCTGGCGATCTTCGAGGTGGACTGCTGGGTCTCCTGCTCGTAACGCTCCTGCTCCTGCTCCGTGGACCGCAGGGACTGCTCCAGCTGGTTCAGCTGGTTGTTGATGCTGGAAGTCTTCTCATCCCAAGCATTCACCATGCGGGTGAAAGCGGTCGCCGCATCGCCGGACCAGTACGATCCCATCTGCTCGATCTCGCCACGAACCCTGGTGATCTCCTGCTGGATGCCCTGCCTCGCTTCCGCAACGGCCTGCTGGCCCTTCGCAAGCGCGCCAGCTTCAGCGGAAATATGTTCTGCCATGGCCCATCTCCTTAACTCTTCCCGGCTCACGCCGTCATTGGTCAATTACGCCGAGGAGCTTCAATAAAAAAGAACCCCCTACGAGAAACTAAGCATACTCCCACATTCTGTTCAACAAAAGCCTCTGTCATTGTCAAGAAAGGGAACAAGGACGAGCAGCAGATGCCCAGGCCCGGCAAACCAGATACCGGACCGGACATGACGAGGCCCCCAACGATGCCGTACAGGCTGTACAGATGGCGTGCGGCATACTAAACCGGCGGCGTCCAGCCCAGCTGCTCGCGCCAGCCATCAGGCGGGAACGAGTCCGTGTTCCACGCGCCAGTGCCCGGAACATCATTGAGCAATATCCCCCGATCCGGGCCGAACAGCCAATCCGCAAGCCCCGCACGGCAACAGGCCGCGCGAAGTCCGACATAATCCATCGCGGCCGAATCCAACCCCGCCACACCACCGCGCACCCGGTCGAACAGCATATCGCGATGCTCCTTCAATAACGGCACATACTTGGGGTTCGCGGCATCGGACGCACGGAACACGGACTGGCAGAACGTACGATTACGATCCGACAGACTGGAACTAATCATCGATTCGGCCCACCCATGCAGACCGACCGTGAACCACTGGTCCAACAGCCAGAAAGCACCCAGATCACGCGCGATCCCATCCAACGGCGTGGCACAGGGCAACTTCCGCTCCCACTTCAGCAATGACCTGTACGTGCGCCGGGCACCCACCGGCATTAACAGCGAATCCGGCCGATCGTAGCAATAAATACGAGATGGACCATACTTGAAAATATGACGCGTGGGCCCTGACGGCCTCTCAAAGAACGGCATGACACCACCATACGACCAGCATCGCCGCGTACGCAATACACATCACACGCGGCCGGCAAGAAGACCGCACAACTCGCTGCCCAACGGCAGCATCTGCGACTCCAAACCGGGGTTCATGAAACGGTCGTAGATATTCCACCTATCGCAGGACACCCACAGATACGCCCGCCCCGAAGCAACAATCACATTGGGGCGCAACGGATGAGCGGACAATACCTGCAACACATTCTGCGGCGGCCCCACCAACTGTGGCCGAACCGCATGCCCCAACAAATCGCTTACCGAGCACCACGCATACCCCCTGCGAACGAGCCGGCACAGGCAACACCACCACCTGCATATACCGCGTGGCGTAATTACTCAAAAAGCCATTATTGTCATACACATTCAGCGTGAACGTCAGCCACGGTCCCTTGCTGTAGAACCTGTTCACCCGCATATTACGCACGGCTTCGCCACGAAGCACCACCGTGCTTCCAGCATCGACGGTCCGTTTGGCCTGCCAATCACGCGCATGGACCGAATACGTGACCGAAGAAACCCCGGGAGCCGGCTCATAACGGATCTCAACCAGCACAGGAACCCCGAAACCACGGAAAAAAGCCCAACACATCATCGCAATGCAAACGCACGCCACCACGAACGACGCGATGACGCCGTTGCGATACCAATACCGCCACGTCGGCCACATGCGCTGCCTGACACGGACCATACGCCAGCCGAGCAACGAACCAGCCACCACGAACACGCACCAGACAACAATGCCGTACCGAAAAACCCTACCCACCCAGAAAGGAAAACCAGATTTATCAGCATTCAGCAGCCACAGCACGCCGACGAACACCACGGCCTCCAGCATGTACCACGGCCAATCCAACTGCCGACGAACAACCGCACCGGCAACAGCATCCACACGATCCCACATCATCAACCTTCTCTCATCAAAAACCGCTTCGTAAGGCAACCATACAGTCAGCAGTACGGACAACAAGCCGGCTATCACACGTACCGGCACAGCTCCTGTGCCACACAAGCAGCATCTGCGACTCCAGCGCCAGGGGCCATGTACCGCGAATCATTGTCGCACACATTGATCGACGTCCACAGGCAAGCCAGGCCATTCGTCACCTTCATGCTGTCATGATTTCTGTGGAAGGCCGGGGTGAGCGCTGCAGAAGCGCAGACGATGGCCAGTGGGGTCTGTTCGTCCGTCCGCCATGGACAGTGGCCGGCCGAATACAGCCTCATGCCTGTGGGACGGCACGCGGATTTGGCCGGTTTCCGCGCGGCGTCCCGCAGGAACGTGGGATGGTAGAGAAATCAATCGTTTGACGTTCGTGGCGTTCCACACTATCAACCGCCAGAACCGCGCAATCACGCCAATCCCCGTTACGGACCATAATCATCCCCCGGGCTCTCTGCGGGACGGCAGACGAAAAACCGCGAAATCCGCGCGTCGTCCCGCACTTCGCCCGGTCCACGAACAGGACAAGCATCACCGATAGACCGAACACACATCTACAGCCGCGACAAGAACCCCAACAGCTAGCCGCCCGCCCCGGATATCGCCGCCCAACAGTAAATCGAGCCCAAAACGCAAACCCAAAGCACTGACTCAGATAATAAAACTCGGATTTTCCACCACAAACAGCGAGAAACTCTCCCCTATACCAAGTATCGTACGTGCCACCTTGCTCGATAGACGAACAATGAGAAGTATCGGTTAACGGGCATGCCGGGCAGGTCGATGGGCTCTGGCGCGGGAACGAAGACGGCGTACCAGCACGAATGGGCCGGCAAACGTGATCGTATACAACACGACGGCGAGGAACACGCTGAGCCATGCGGTGAACATGTCCAACGGCATCTCCTCTACCGGAGTGGTCTCGGCTATGCATGCAACGATCTATCACTCCGATGTTGTGGTCAGTATGCGCGGCAGTTGCTCGTCACGGTTGAGGAAAGAACGCGTTTGGCAACGAAGTAGCGTACGCCGGCCTTCCTCAGTGCGGGTGTACACCATGGTGCAATGCGTCAGGCAGCGGTCCAACTGCCGGCGCAGTATTTCGGCGTCCTGCTGGCGGCGGGCAAATACGGACGGGCATGGGAAGCTTACACCGTACGTGCGCACGCCCCATTCCTTGCCGATGATGACATATCGCGGATTGTTGATGGGCGCGAGTAGCCCCTTCATAACGCCGGCGAACAGCACCTGCTCGCGCCGCGAACCACCAATCAGCATGGCACGCAACGCCGTGAATCTGCGACGTGTCTGGCGGATCGAGGAAGTCACTCACCGCTTCGCCTGCCGCGCTGGCTTCTAGGCGCTCAGGTTCCGCAGTCGCCAAATGCCAGACATTGGCCACCTTATCGGGGTCTGCGGCCACGCTGCGGTTGGCGGCCATGCTGTATGCTTCACTGCATCAGTGTAAGGCACGAATCAATAGGTTTTGAGCCCCAGATCGATGGTGAGAATGATGCCGGCGATTACGGCGGCGGCGCGCATGATGTTTGCGGGAATCTTGCGGGTGATGGGCGGGGCGATGTACCCGCCGATGAAGCAGCCGATACACAGCATGATGGCGGCCGGCCAATCGACCGCGCCTTGGATGATGAATACCACTGAGGCGCTGATGTTCGCGCCTGTGCCGATCAGGGTTTTCAATGCATTAATCTTGTGGAATGGGCCGATTTTGGCGGCATCAAGCACGGCGAGAGCCAGGGTGCCGGCGCCCGCGCCGAAGTAGCCGGAGTAGATGGCGACTGCCACCACGCCCAGCCATACCCACCAGGAATCCTGACTCATGGGCTGCACGAGTTGTTCCGGCGGGCGGTGAGGTGCGGTAGGGGTGGTTGCGCGCTTGGCGGCATCAGTGGCATCAGTGGCATCGGTGGCTTCAGTGGCTTCGATGTGCTTGAGTTGCGCGGTGGCATCCGCGGCAGCCTGCTTGGCCTGCATGCGGCCGCGCGGATTGATGGCGATGATCAGCGAGCTCAGCAAAATCAGCACTGGTGCGGCGAATTCAAAGACACTCGGGTCGAGTTTGAGCAACAGAAACGCACCGGCCACCCCGCCGAACGCGCCGATGACCACATACGTAATGGAGCGTACCGCTTGGCCTTTGAGTTCTTTGCGCGCGCCCATCACGCCACCGATGCCCGTGCCGACCACGCCAACGGTGTTAGAAGCGTTTGCCAATACAGGCGGAATGCCGAACGCGAGCAAGGCCGGGTATGAGACCAGTGACGATGCGCCTACCGCATAGCCCACGAATCCTGCGCCGATTCCGGCCAACAGAATCAGTAGTAATGAAGTTATGGAAAAGCCCGCAATCATTCCCCGTATCCTTGTCGCTCATCGACCGGCACATTGCCGGCCTTGAGCGAGAATACGCTGTTAAGGATTGGTTGCGGGTTTTATGTTGGAATGTGGACGTAGCTCCTCGCGGAAGCGATTCCCTCAGTCGCCTGAGGCGACAGCTCCCCTCGCACCCGAGGGGAGCCAGAAGGAAATCAGAGCGCTTCGTTGTATTCGCGAACCTTGAGGGTGCGGTGGGAGGATGCCACGTTTTCGACGATCAGACGCTTCAGGGCATTGTCGGCGGCAATGTGCTCGTCCAGCCAGGCGTCACCGAGCTTGACCAGCGTGGCGGGATCGGCGTAACCCGGGTACAGGCCGTTGAGCAGGGCGTCGGCCATGTGGTAGGTCTTGTTGGCCCAGATCCAGTCCACAGTCTCGAAGTACTTGGCGGCGAACGGCTCGGCCAGATCGGGGCGCGGGGTGGCGGAGAAGCCACGGGCCACGGCTTCGAGCTGGGAGTTGGTCAGCTCGTCGTTGTGGAGCGCCTGATCCCAAGCCCATTCCTTGGCTTGCGTCGTGGCCATGGAGGCGCGGGCGCCGTAGGCGAACTCGCGGTTTTCCGTGGTCTCCTTCTTGGCGAGCTGCGCGTCCACGTCGTCGTTGGTCATCTCGTTGACGGAGGTGAGCGCCTGGACGATGGTCCACGTGAAGTTGTTGTCGATTTCGAGGCCTTCAAGACGCACGGTGCCGTCCAGCAGACCGTGTGCGTTGGCGGCGA
Organism: Bifidobacterium sp. 2450; assembly: GCF_041900695.1. NCBI lineage: Bacteria > Bacillati > Actinomycetota > Actinomycetes > Bifidobacteriales > Bifidobacteriaceae > Bifidobacterium > Bifidobacterium sp. 2450. The sequence goes on along the minus strand of NZ_JBHEEA010000015.1, from coordinate 32,429 downwards.
ATGCGGCATCGCCCTCCTCGCCATAGCCCAGGTAGGCGGTGGCGAGCTGGAACTGGGTGTCCGAGCCAGCTTCGGCGGCGTTGGCCAGGGTCCACAGTTCGGCGGCCACGTGGCGCAGCACGTTGTCGCGGCGGGCGGGCGCCACGTAGTGGTGGGCGGTGGTGCTCATGCAGGCCAGCGCGTAACGGAAGGTGGTGGATTCGGTTTCCGTGGCCAGAAGACGCAGGGTCATGTCCACGAAGCGTTCGGCCGGGAATTCGCCGTCACGGGTCATATCCCAGAAGGCGAGCCAGGTCACGGCGCGGGCCAGGGCATCGTCGAAACGATGCAGGTTGGCTTCGGCGAATGCCTGGGATTCGGCGTCGAAACGAATCTTGGTGTAGGTCAGGTCATCGTCGTTGATCAGCACGAATGTCGGGCGCGGCTTGCCTGCCGCGGCCTCGACGATGGTGGTTTCGCCATCCACGTCGAGTTCGAACTGCTCGGTGCGCACGATCTTGCCAGTTGCGGCGTCTTCGTTGTAGAAGCCGACGGCCAGGCGATGCGGGCGCAGCACCGGGTGCTCGGCCGGCGCGCTCTGGGTGAGCTTCAGTTCGGCGATGGTGCCGTCCGCGTTTACGGTCAGGCCGGTGGCGATCGTGTTGATGCCGGATTCCTCCAGCCACTTGGCGCTCCAGGCCTTGAGATCGCGGCCGGAGGTCTTCTCCAGTTCGCTCAGCAGGTCGGCCAGGGTGGCGTTGGAGTAGGCGTGGCGGTTCAGGTAGTTGTGGATACCTTCGAAGAACTGCGTGCGGCCCACGTAGAATGCCAGCTGCTTCAGCACGGAGGCGCCCTTGGCGTAGGTGATGCCGTCGAAGTTGACGTAGGTGTCGTTGAGGTCGTTGATCGGGGCGACGATCGGGTGCGTGGTGGGCAGCTGATCCTGGCGCAACGCCCAGCTCTTCTCACCGGAGCAGAAGGTGGCCCAGGCGTCATGCCATTCGGTGGCTTCGGCGGTGGCCAGCGTGGAGGTGAACTCCGCGAAGGACTCGTTGAGCCACAGGTCATTCCACCACTTCATGGTCACGTAGTCGCCGAACCACATGTGGGCCAGCTCGTGCAGCACGGTGACCACGCGGCGCTCGGCCAGCGCGTCGGTCACCTTGGACTCGAACACGTAGGAGTCGCGGATGGTGACCATGCCGATGTTCTCCATAGCGCCCGCGTTGTATTCGGGAACGTAGATCTGGTCGAACTTGGCGTACGGGTAGGGCACGCCCCAGGTCTTGGCGTAGAACGCGAAGCCCTTCTTGGTGATGTCGAACAGGTAGTCGACGTCCTTCGCGAAGGCCTTGGCCAACGACTGTCGGCAGTACTGGGCCATCGGCACGGTGCGACCGTCTTCGTTCAGGTATTCGGTGTGCCATTCGGCGTACGGGCCGGCGCAGATGGCGGTCAAGTAGGAGCTCATCACCGGGGTCGGCTCGAAGTCCCAGAGGCGGGTGCTTTCGTTCGGCTTATCGCCGAGTGTGCCGTCCAGAGTTTCGCGCGGATCGTCCTCGATGGTGGCGACCGGCATGTTGGAGGTGACAATCCAGCTCTTAGGGGCCAGGACCTTGAAATCGAAGGTGGCCTTCAAATCAGGCTGGTCGAACACGGCGTACACGCGGCGGGCATCCGGCACCTCGAACTGGGAGTACAGGTAGATGTTGCCATCGGACGGGTCGACCGAACGGTGCAGGCCTTCGCCGGTGTTGGAGTAGCGACACAGCGCCTCGACGGTGACCTCGTTCTTCTCCTTCAAATCCGTCAACTCGATGCGGTTGTCCTGGAACGCCGTAGCCGGGTCCAAAGACTTGCCATTGAGCTCGATGGCGGTGACCTCATCGGCAATCAGGTCAAGGAATGTCGATGAACCAGGCTTCGCGTTGAAGCAGATGAGCGACTTGGAACCGAAGTTCTTCGCGCCGACCGTCAGGTCAAGGTCGACGTGATAGTGAATCGGCGCTTCGATAACGGCCTTACGTTCTTCGGCTTCAATACGAGTGAGATTAGAACCGGGCATGACTTCAATTACTCCTTACGGTCGTCCCTGGATAATCCGGACTACTTGGTTTCTACGGTTTCGACGTCCTGGGCGATGTCGGCCACGACGGGCACGATCATCGGCTTGCGGTGCAGCTGGCGCGCAACCCAGCTGCCGAGCGTGCGGCGCATGGTCTGCTGCAGCTTGTAGGTGTCACGCGTGCCCTGCACCATCTGGTCGTTGAGCTGTTCGACGATCTGGTGACGAACCTTGTCGAACTCGCTTTCGTCCTCGGCCACGGCGTTCAGGTAGATCTTCGGGCCGGTGACGACCTCGTGGTTGTCGGTGTCGACCACCACGAACGCGGAGACGAAGCCCTCGGTGCCGAGAATGCGGCGCTTTTCCAGCTCGTCATCGGTCAGCTCGCCAACGGAATCGCCATCGACGTACACGTAACCGCACGGCACGGAGCCGACGACCGCGGCCTTGCCGTGGTACAGGTCGACCACATCGCCGTCTTCGGCCAAGACCACGTTCTGCGGGTCCACGCCGGTCTTGACGGCGATCAGGCCGTTGGCCACCAGGTGACGGTTCTCGCCGTGGATCGGCATGGCGCACTTGGGCTTGACGATGTTGTACATGTACAGCAGCTCGCCCTCGTTGCAGTGGCCGGACACATGCACAGCCGCGTTGTCGCGGTTGACGACCTTGGCGCCGAGCTGCACGAGCTTGTTGATCACCTTGTAGACGCCGTGCTCGTTGCCCGGGATCAGGGAGCTGGCGAGGATCACGGTGTCGAACTCGTTGATGTGGATGTCTCGGTGGTTGCCGTCGGCGATGCGGCCGAGTGCGGCCATCGGTTCGCCCTGGGAGCCGGTGCACATGAAGACGAGCTTGTCGTCCTGAATGTCGTTGGCCTGCTTCAGGTCCACGACGGTGCCTTCGGGGATGTGCAGGTAGCCGAGGTCGGCGGCGATGGACATGTTGCGCACCATCGAACGGCCGACGAACACGACCTTACGGCCGTACTTGTGGGCGGCGTCCACCACCTGCTGCACACGGTGCACGTGGGAGGAGAAGCTGGCGACGATGATCTTGCGGGTGGCCTGGGCGAACGCTTGGTCAAGGGCCGGGCCGATGGAGGTCTCGGGCTTGACGAAGCCGGGCACCTCGGCGTTGGTGGAGTCCATCATCAGCAGGTCCACGCCCTTTTCGCCGATCTTGCCGAATTCGACGAGGTCGGTGATGCGGTGGTCGAGCGGCAGCTGGTCGAGCTTGATATCGCCCGTGTCGATCAGGGAGCCGGCCGGGGTCTTGACGTAGACGGCCAGGGCGTCCGGGATGGAGTGGGTGACGTTGACGAATTCGAGGTCGAAGGGGCCCACCTTGAGCTTCTCACGGCCGGCAACCTCAACCTTGGTGGGGTTCTGGTGGTGTTCCTTGCACTTGGCGTCCACGAAGGCGAGGGTCAGCTTGGAGCCGATCAGCGGGATGTCCGGGCGCAGCTTGAGCAGGTAGGGCACGCCGCCGATGTGGTCCTCGTGACCGTGGGTGAGCACCAGGGCGTCGACCTTGTCGAGACGGTTCTTGATATAGCTGAAATCGGGCAGGATGAGATCCACGCCCGGCTGCTCCTCCTCGGGGAAGAGCACGCCGCAGTCGATGAGCAGCAGGTGACCGTTGTATTCGATCACGTTCATGTTGCGGCCGATTTCGCCCAAGCCGCCGAGCGGCGTGATGCGCATGGAGCCCTTGCGGTACTTCGGCGGGGCGATCAGCACGGCATCCTGCTGGGGTGCGGTGGCCTGCCGGGTGGCGTTGATCTTACGGGACGGCGTACGGCTGTTGGATCCGTTGGCATTGCGGCCGCGCGCGGAACCGCGACGGCGAGAATTCGTGTTCTTGCTTGTTTTCTTTTGTTCTTGTGCCATAACCTTTTTGGGATTTCTGTTGTGGTGCCTCTGCTCTGTCATGCAGGGGCGGCGGGCTGGCAACCCGTATGCAGCGTTTCGGGCTTACAGCAGTCCGGCAGCGCGCATGCCCTCTTCAGCCTTGTCAAGCTGAGTGGCGTCGGGACCGATGTTCGGCAGACGCATGGTGGTGGAGGGGATAACGCCCTTGACCTTGAGCGCAGCCTTGGCCATGACGGCCTGATAGCCGTCGCCATTCAACGCGTGGACAAGGGGGGCGAGCTGGTTGGCGAGGCGACGGGCGGTGGTGATATCGCCGCGATCGAATGCCTGGACAAGCTGCTGCATGGGGTTGGAGGCGACGTGGGCAATCACCGAAATGATGCCGACGGCGCCGATGGAGAGGAACGGCAGGAACAGGCCGTCATCGCCGGAATACCAGGCGAGGCCGGTGCGCTGCTGCTTCTCCACTGCGGCTGCAAGATCGCCGGTGGCGTCCTTGACAGCCTTGACGTGTTCAAGTTCGGCCAGTCGGTCGTAGGTTTCGACCTTGACCTTCAAGCCGGTACGGCCGGGAACATCGTAGACGATGATCGGCTTTTCGGCGGATTCGTCGACGGCCTTGTAGTGGCCGACGATACCGTCCTGCGAGGGACGGGAATAGTAAGGCATGACGACGAGCACCGCGTCGGCGCCCGCTTCCTGAGTCTGTTCGACCATACGCACGGTGTGTGCGGTGTCGTTGGAGCCGGCGCCGGAAATCACCGGAACGTCGACGACCTCCTTGACAGCCCTGACCAGCTCGACCTTCTCATCCATATGGGTGACGGGCGATTCACCGGTGGTGCCGTTGACCACCAGACCATCCGCGCCATCGGCGACGAGGTATTTGGCGAGCTTCTGCGCGGCGGCGAAATCGACGCTGCCGTCGGATTTCATCGGGGTGACCATAGCCGGCAGAATGCGGCCGAAAGGTGCTGGCTCAAGAAGGTGCATGTCATGCTCGCTCATAGTGTTCACCGTACTTCCCATTGTGGACTCTTATATTACGTACCTTGATTGTTGCTGAATGCGTGGCATTATGACCGGAACCGGTGGTAATGCCGTGATGCGCGTCCCGGCGCGCTTCCCTGACTGAATTGCGGGGTCGGCTGCGGGTCGACTGCGGGTCGATTACAGGTCGAGGAAGTGGTCGAGGCCGATGGTCAGGCCGGCTGGAGCGTCGCCGGCGAGCTTACGCACGGCAAGCAGGACGCCGGGCATGAAGCTGGTGCGGTCGAAGCTGTCGGCCCGAATGGTCAGCTGCTCGCCGGCGTTGCCGAAGAGCACTTCCTCGTGGGCGTTGAGGCCGCGCAGACGCACGGCGTGCACGTGGATGCCGTCGACCACCTGGCCGCGTGAGCCGTCATCGGTTTCGGTGGCGTCCGGCACGGGGACGAGTCCTGCGGCCTTGCGCGCTTCGGCGATGCCGTGGGCGGTGTGGATGGCGGTGCCGGAGGGGGCGTCCACCTTGGTGGGGTGGTGCAGTTCGATGACTTCGGCGGATTCGAAGTATTTCGCGGCCTTGGTGGCAAAGTAGTCGGCCAGTACGGCGGAGATCGCGAAATTAGGTGCGATGAAGACCTTCTGGGTTTCGGGCTTCGGGCCGTTGGCGATGGCGGATTTGACCTGGGCGAGTTTCTCGTCGGTCCAACCGGTGGTGCCGACCACCACGTCCACGCCTTGGCCGATCAGGGTCAGCACGTTGTTCAGGCTGACGGACGGCACGGTGAATTCGACGACCACATCAGTGTTGTCGGTGGTGACCTGGGTCAGGTCGTCGCCGGCATCCAATGCGAGCGCCAGCTGCGTATCCTCGGCGTTGTTCACCGCTTCGACCACGTGCGAGCCCATGCGGCCCTTTGCTCCGACCACCGAAACCTTGATCATGTCTTCTTCCCTGTCTACCCGTACCTGCCCGGCAATGTACCCGGAACGTTTTCCAATCGGCAATTAGCCTATCACCGCCAAGCCCTCACGCCAATATCCCGTCCACAGAATCAAGCTCCCTCTGACGAGCCGAACCGTGAAGTCGAGCTCCCTCTGATGAGGGAGCTGGCCGCGAAGCGGACTGAGGGAGAGACCCCGGCGAAGCCGCCAACCATCCATCGGGCGTAGCCTGATTCCGTTTCATCCACGCCGCTTGGCCAAGGCCCATCCGGCCAACGCCAATGGCACGGACGCCAGCGTGAAGATGAATGGCAGCATCATGCCCACATGAGGGTTGGAGGCGTCAAGCACAATGCCGGCCACGGACGAGCCGATCGATGTGCCGACCGTGCCTGCGGTGGTTACCCAGCTCAGTCCTTCGGTCAGGGATTCCGCCGGCACCAGATCCTTGACGATGAGGTTGCCGGTGGCGAACGTCGGCGAGACGGTCAGGCCGGCGAGGATTTCGAAGACGCCCAGCAGGATGAGATTGTCCATTGACAGCCGGAAGAACACGTAGCCGACGGTCAGCAGCGACAGGAACATCACCATATGCGCCCAATGGGAGCCTTTGAGTTGGCAAGAGCCGAACACCAGCGCGCCGATGCACGAGCCGACCGCGAACATCGCCAATTGCAGACCGAGGAAGGGCTCAAGTCCCATGGATTTCATGGTGGCGGTAATGGACACGTCGAAGGACGTGAAGCTCATATTGAACACGATGAACACGGCGAGCAACGGCAGTACGCCGGCATAGAGCAATACGCTCTTGGGCTTGGCACCGTTGCGTTTGAGCTGGCGCAGGGTCAGCTGGTCGGCATCTTCGCTTGCAGCAGGGCTGCCGTCATCGTGCGCGGCCACGGTGACCTGTTCCACGATAACCGGTGGCTGGGTGGATTTCAGCGAGAAGAATATGGTGCCGCCGATACCGCATGCCACGGTGGGCACGAACAGTTGGGATACCGGATGCACGGAGGTGGCCAGCCAAGCCGCCAGAATCGGCCCCAGAATAAAGACGATCTCGTCAATGGCGGCTTCCATGGCGTAGGCCGTGTTGAGCAGCTGTTCACCATCTTCCACACCGCGCAACGCATAGGACCAGCGGGTTCGGACCAATGCACCGAATGAGAACTGCGTCAGACCCATGATGATGGCCAGAGTGAACAGCAGCGGAATCGGCACGCGTACCAACGCCGCGAAGGCGAAGGCGAGCATGGCCACGATCTGCATGGCGAGCGCAAGCCGGCCCACGCGGGCTTGACCGAAACGGTCGAAGGCGCGGGCGTAGAACGGGGTGACGCAGCTCATGGCCAGCACATAGGCGGCGCTCATGGTGCCGGCGATGGTCCAATTGTCGTAGAGATGGTTGAGCGCCAGAACGATGCCGAGACTCATCATGGAGATCGGCAATCGTGCCACCGCGCCGGACAGGCAGAACGCCTTGGCTCCGGGCAGCATGAACAGGCGCTGATAGGGCGAGTGGGCAACGGACGACTTCGAAACCGCGCGAGTCGTGGACACAATAACTCCTTACTGGTGCGTTGTCCGGCACGTGCGCCCGCCCACACGTGCCATCCGAGGGTAGCGGTTCCCTAGCAACGTCACGCGGTGCGTTTCAACCGCGGACCGGTACGTGGCCAGTCGTCTTCATCGTCGGAGATGCCTTGCGATGCATAAGGTCTCTCCACCGGTGAAGACCGTCCGATGCTGTACAGGTCATGAGCCTTTGGGCTCAGTCGTTGTCAGATTGTTCGGGAATGCCGGAGCTCAACTCGGTAAGGATTTCCTGTTTGGTTTTCGCACGGGCGTGAAGCTCGCGCAAGCCCTCGTCGGGCTCACTGACATAGTAGAGAGTGGCGTCGATACTGTCCAATTCCACACCTTCGACCGCTGCCAGCAGCAGTCGGTACATGTCGAGCTGGGCAAGTTTGCGGGTGATGTCGTCTGGCTTGGTGGGCCGACGACCGGTTTTCCAGTCAACCACGGTAAAGCGTGCGGTGGGGCTGGACGGGTCAAGTCCACCGATGAATACCGCATCGAGTTTGCCATTGACTAGGCCCACGCCCGGTACGTCCACGACGATGGCACGCTCCGTCCACGCCGGGATGCGCTTGGCCCACGATGATTCGGCCAGTCTGCGCTGCCACGCCACCAGCTTGGACTCGGTGGCATTGTCGCTACTTATGGAAGTGGCGGATACGGCGGAGACGGATTGTTGAGCCGTGGGCTGTGGGACAGCGGGCTGCCGTGTGGACGGCTTGCGGCATTGCCGCTCCCGTTCGGCCAAATCGGCCAACATGGCTTCCCGGGAAACGAATCCCGCATCCTGACCTGTATGCGGCATGCTTGGTTCGGCTTCATATGCCAGTACCGCTTCATCCGGCTTACCGGCATTGATGAATTGCTCAGCCCACGCATGGAACTGTGTGCCGGCCTCGGCCGCCGGAGACGATATGCGCGGAATCGGGCGGATAATGCTACGCCAGTAGAGGCGCTCCTCCCGTTCGCTCATGCCACCTACGCGGGCTTGCAGGCTTGTCACGTTTTGGCGTCCTGCGGCCAGAACGCGTTGCGCCTTGGCTTTGACTGCCTCATCAAGCGACTTGCCGTTGGCGGCATCGGCCATCAAATCGGCGTCGTCCACCAGCAATTGTGCCCGTTGCAGCAGTGGGCCGGCGTCTTGGTGCTGCTCAAGTGACGAGGAATCTGCGGCGATGACATCGATGCCACGTGACAGCTGCTCATGCACCGCGTCGCTGAGGGTAGCCGGCCACGGCAATTCAACGGCGGCATCCGTCTGCGTAATCGGCGTTTGCCATGCCTCCCCCACCACGGCGTCACCGTATGCCGCGGCATGCTCTCCGATAAAGAACCCTTCGGGAGGGGCAATCGCTTCGCCTTGCGCCGAGATCAGCATAGGCTTCCCGGCATTGGCGGCTTGCAGCCGCTCCACACAGTCCTGAGCCGATATCGCATGTTCACGGGCTTGGAGCGCGTCATGCACTTCAAGCCAGAAATTGGATGGCTGAGCGGCGCGAGAGCCTTTGGGCACCACTGACGGGTCCCGCCCGGATTCGCCCGTATAGGCGCAATAGGTCATCAGGGCATCTTCTCGCGCACGGGTAAGCGCCACATACATCAATCGACGTTCGTCGGCATGCAGCCGGCGCCCATACTCCTCCGCCTGCGTCAAATACCAGCCGGATGCATCCACTTCTTCCACGCCATCGCCGAATTCGCGCATGGAGCCGAACACTTCATCATCGATAAGCTCCACATCATCCAAAGCCGCCAATGATGCGATGGGGTCGGCTTCCACATCGGCATCATGGGGGAATCGCGGCAAAATGCCGGCATCGGCGCGCATAGGCACGGGTACGGCGGTGGGGTTGGTGAGCCAGGAGTCGGCGGTCTCATGATATTCGGGTGCGGTCCAGTGACCTTGCTCGGTGCCTCCCGTATGGTGTTCGTCCAGCACGATCTTGAGATGGTCGCCCTGATTGCTGGGGAATCCGCCGGCGGTAAGCCCCACTACCGCAACGGCATCCCATTCCAACCCTTTGGACTGGTGTACGGTCATCAGTTCCACATCCACCGGAGCGTCGGGGAGACTGGCGGCTTCATCCTCCACCGAAGCCAGATGATCCACCCATGTGATGAACCCATGCAACGAGGGAGTTTGCTCAGTGGCAATCTCTTGCGTGTACGTATCCACCAAATCCACAATCGCATCCATAGGCATATGCGCCAAAGCGGGATTGGCGCGGTGCTGCGGACTATGCAGCACACCGGCCAATACGGTGTCGATGTCAAGATCCAACGCTTCTATGCCGGTGCGAATCACGTCGCCCAGTGGCCTCCCGACGGCATCATGCACCTGACGGAGCATCACCGCGGCCCGGGTTATGGCGTTGCGCCCGTGTGCGCTCAACCGTTCAAGCAGTTTTACCAGGTCACTGCGTAGCAATACGTCTGGCAGGAATACCGCATTGGCCACCTGATCGCGGTACTCACGCACCACAGTCGCCCATTCATTCGCTGGTGTATCCGGTTGGGCAAGACCGGCCTGCACCAATGCTTGGAAGCGTTGTTCCGCGTTCTGTTCTTCAGCAAAACGGGCCAACATGGTCAAATCCGCTGCGGACATGGTGAATCGTGGCGTGGCCAGCAAGCGCATCAGCGATCCCGTATCGGTGTGGTCGGCGGCCACGCGCAGCAACGCCATCAGATCGCGGATTTCCGGACGTTCCAGCAGCGCGGAATAGCCGACCACGAATGTGGTCAATCCGGCCTGTTCCAATGCCGCCTGATATTCGGGCATATGTGATTTGGACCGAAACAGCACGGCGACCGGCGCTTTCTGTTCGCCTGGCATCTGTTCCTGTTGTTCGGCCGCGGAACGGTGCCGTGCGATGGCCGTCTTGCAGAAACGCACTACGGCGTCGATCTCCTGCCCGGCCGTGGCGAAGCCCAGTACTCCCAATGTTCCTTCGGGGGCATCAGGCATGGGGTCGAGCGATGAGACATCGACCTCACGCATCAATGAGCTGGAGGGACGCGACGGATTGGAGCGCAACGGCAGCGTGAGATTATTGGCGGCTTCGAGCACTATACGGCTGTTGCGCCTGGTGACGGACAGCGGGAATGGCTTGTATCCGGCAGGCAGGTGGAAATCTTGCTGGAACATACGGAATGCACCAGGGCTGGCACCACGCCATGCGTAAATCGACTGGAACGGATCACCCACCGCGTTGACGGCGGACCTCCGTGACGCATCCACATGGAACAGTGCTGCCAGCAGAGCGGCCTGCGTGGTGGAGGTGTCCTGATATTCGTCGAGCAGCACATGGCTGTACCTGCGGCGCGTGCGCTCTCCGATGGAGGGGAAGCGCTCGATAAGCTGATACGCGGCAATGGTGAAGTCGGAGAATTCGGCCATATTGCGTTCCCGCTTGGCTTGGGCATAGGCCTCCACCAGCTGGAGCAGAATATCGCGTTTGCGTGTGGCCTCCAGCAGCGCACCGCAATGATAGGCGCAGCGGGCGTGCAAATGTTCGGCACGGTCATCGAGCTTGGCTCGCCAGCTGGCGTCGGTATCTTTCTTCAGTCGTTTGATCTTGGGGATTTTCGGCTCGTCCTCGGGCATGGGTTCGTCTGCGACGGCTTGCTGCAATCGATTGATGAATGCCGAATCCCATTGCCGTACTCGATTGATCGCATCATCGAAGCTGGTGCAGCCGGCACCGATCATGGCACTGCCAATGGCATCCGACAACGCCAGAACACGGTTCGCCAAACTGGAGAAGGCGCCAAAATCCTCACTGAACGCCAGATCCATGTGACTGTCGATGACTTCGGTGGCCAGTTGAAGCGCTCCGGCTGCGCTCAATGGTTGCGTGTTCTGATCGAATCCGACAAGCAGCCCATATTGGCGCACGATGGTCTGGAAGAAGGCGTCATACGTGAAAATGGCCGGCTTGAGGAATGCCCGATCAGACACCGTGGCGGTCGTAGAGCCCGCCATATCACCGGCCACTGCGGCGGAGACGCGTTCCAGCAGTTCGCCTGCGGCCTTGCGTGTGAAGGTCAGGCCAAGGATGCGTTCAGGTGCCACACCTCGATTGATAAGCGCGATGATGCGTTGGGTCATCGTAAAGGTTTTGCCGGAACCGGCACCGGCAACCACCAGTACGTCAGCATCGACTGGCGCATCGATGATGGCGGCCTGTTCCGCACTGGGAGTGAACGTGCTCATGCTTGCCTCGTTTCGAAAATCGTGTCGATCTGGCCCGCACAGGCAGGGCAGACGTTCTTCATACGGCAGAATCCGATATGGGTGTCTTGCGGATGGGCCTCGATGATGGCCGACCTGCTGGCCGCCGCGGCATAGAATACGCGGGCGATCATGGTCAGCGACCATAACGTCTGCGTACCGGCGAGCGCGGCGAATTGCGCCCACGCTTCGGCACTCACACCTTCGGGAGGAGTAGCCGGATCTATGGCGGGTATGTCGAAGAAACGGTTGGGGTCTTTATACCAGTATCGTGGCGTGAACGGTTCGACATTCAACGAACCATCAGTGAACAGCGGCGGCTGGAAGGCACCTTCCGGGGCGTAGCTTCTGGCTGGTGCCGCATTCTGCCCGACATGGAACAGCGCGCTTTGGCTGATATGCGGCATTGCGGCAAGTGCCTTGGCACCGCGCGGCCCGTCTTCGGGGAACACGAGGCCAAGCTGATAGCACACGAGCTGCAAATCATTGAAAATCTGTTTGACCGTGGGCATTCTGCCTGTTTTGTAGTCAATGAGGCGAATGCATTCGCCGCCGTCTGCGAGTACGCGGGTTTCCATACGGTCGATGCGCCCGGACAGTCTCACGGTCAGATGCTCGTCCATGCCTTCCGGCCATCCTCCGACCAGTGCTCCCATCAGACGGACCAGCATGTTCCGATCGATCGGGTGCATGCCGGGCACGGCATTGTATGCGTCGAGTATGTCACGCACATCGAATCGTGCGGCAAACTCCCGTTCGCATTCGGCACCGGCCAATGTGCCAATGCTGAAGTTGCTGGAGTTCTTGCCAAGATACGTTTCCGGATCGGCGTCGCTGCGCACAAAGTAATCGGCGATGTTGCGCAGGGCATCCGCCGCGGACTCGTCCTTACGGGTGGCCTCATAGCGGTTCCGGGTGTCGGCTATGGCATTCGGATCGGGACGTTTGCTCTGATAGATGGCATTAAGCCGTGCCGTGACAGCCTCGATGCGGCGTTCCGTGCCGGCCGTGGAGTCCAAGCCCAGTGTGGCCAACGCCTGGGCATTGTGGGAAAGATGGTCCAGCCCTTCCTCGCTGCCTTGCTGCGCAATCGCATGGATGAGGGTTCCGAAACTGGTGGCCACGGAGCTGGGGCGAGGACCGGCGAACCGGTTCTCCAGCATCCAGCACACCGGGCACGCCCATAGGCTGTCGACCGCCGATGGAGATAAGGTGACCATGGGTGCGGCCTGCGCATCCGTCTTGTCTTTCCCTGTTTGGATACCGTCAGACTGTACACCACCAGATGACGCGCTGTCGGATGAGGCACTGTCAGATGAGGCATCGCCAGATGACGCACCGCCAGATGACGCGCTATCCGATTGGGCCGGCGATTCCACAAACGCCCAGCTCTGCGGATTTGCGGCGCGCACACCATGCTCTAACAGGAGTGTCAACGCAATCGCGGCGTCCTTTGCGGCAGCCTGCTGCGGTTGAGCAGTGGCCAGAACCGCACGGGCGGCGCTGACCAACCCACGTGGGTCGGCGTCCAATCCGGCCAGATCATATTCGGCGAATCCCGCATGTGCCCCCACTGTGGTGAAAGGCGCCTGTTGCCGGTTGCGCGGATAGTATTCCGGCAGATACCCGAAGAGAAAGTCCGAGGGGCTCATGCTGTCGTTCCACACCGCGCTGATCATGATTCGCCGTGCACGGGTCAGCGCGACTAGGAAACTCTTCTTCTCGCCCGACAGCACAGCCGCGAACCGCGGATCATGACCGGTTTTGTCGCTTTCTTCAAGCGCTCCCCTCAGCACGAGCTCGGCAAGGTCTTCACCACCGAACATGGTGTTGCGCCCGGCGAGGTTCGGCCACACGTCTTGCTGGACCACCGGTATCCACGCATATTCCCAGTGACGTCCGGCCGCGCCTGCCGGCGTGGTCAATGTCACCGCGTCTTCCACCGGCCCTATGTGGGCCAAGGAATCGGCCTGCACTTCCATGCCCCGCACCTGTGCCATGAATGACGTGATGTCTCGGCTGGCGGTGGAATCATCGGCGAACTGGAACAGACGCATTGCCGCGTCCAGCCGGTCATTGGCCGTGCGCCCCTCTGCCGTGTTGAATAATGCCGCACGCTGCCAGACCGGTGCCAGACCGGTGGCGTTCCATGCAACAGACAGTGCATAGCGCGGCTGTACGCGCTGGCTTGCCGGCAGCCGCTCCAATCCGGAAGCAACGCTGCCCACCAGATGCCACAGGTTCGCAAAAGCGCGGGCCTGAGGGTCGTTGCCGAGCACCGCGTGGATGGATGCGAGCGCAGCCTGCGCTGGCGCGGCGGCATCATCAACGGCAAGCATCACGTACAGCGCGTCAACGCCAAAGGCCAAGTCATCGCCGGACGGTTCACCGAGTATTTCGACAGACACTGGCAACGAAGTCACTGACGACGAAACCGCTGACGTCGAAACCACTGACGAGGATGTTTCACGACCTGTTTCACGCCGTGTTTCATGGTATGTTTCACGCAATGTTTCCCATGCCGTCGTCAGAGAGGTCAGCATGGCATCATCCGTGGCGAGATGCGCCAGCGACTCCAACGACCCCATGGCCGACTCGATCGGCGCAAGCCTTGCGGGACGCCCCTGACCGGGTCTGGCCCCGGCACTCACCAACGGGCCGTTCATCAACGTGGCCACTCTAGTCCTTATGTATGCCGCGCAGGAAGCCAACGTCATCTGGCATTCCGCCATTCCCTCGGCACGCAATCGGGCAAGCTCCACAAGCGCGAACAATCCCTGCACGAAAGTCTCGTCCTTCAAAGGACGGGTGACCGACGAATACCGCACCGGCACGCCATCTCGGCGCAGTCGTTCGCCGAACAGCCGCACGGCGGCATTGTCGTGGGTGATGACCGCCATGTCGTTCCACCGAATATGCCGGTCAAGATGCGCCCGCTTGATGCGCCAGACCACATCATCCAGCTCCTCACGTGAGGATCGGTACAGGCCGGCGGTCACTGTGCCGTCCGACTGATAATTCGCTGCATCGACTCCGCCCAGTATGGCGGTCAGCTTGCCGGGACGCTCGGCCGGAGGCAGCGGCTCGTCTTCCGGCGAGGGAATCGACAGCGAAATACGAGACGCGATCACATCAGCCATCGTCATGTGCGACTGATCAGCGCCGGTACTGCCGCCAACCAGCTGTTCTTCCTTGGCTTTCAGCCGCCCTTCCACGGAACGGCGCATCAGATATTCCGGATACGATCCACGGAAGGTCTGCACCGATTCATCCGGGTTGCCGACCAGCACCAACTTGACGCCGGCATTCCCCAACTCCTCCAAGAAGCGCATGCCGGCCAGCGTGGTGTCTTGAACATCATCCACAACCAGCAGCCGGGGCAAGCCCAACGCCTCCATACGCATAGGCCGGCCGGAATCATCCGCGTGATCGGCGGCGAATGCCTCATGCACCACACGAGCGCCTGCCACCAGCAAATACGAGGCATCCAAACGGTATTGCCCCGGATATGCCGCGCTTTGGGCTGCGATATATTCACGGCGCAACGCGAAAGCCAAACGCCATTGCACAGACAATCGCGCGTCCTCCGTCACGGCGTCCAAGAGACGTGGCTCTTCGTGAACGCCTACACCGAGCTCGTCCAATCGGGCCAGCATATCGCGCAACTGGCTGATAAACGCATCTGAAATACCTCGAGTGAACCTATCCGCGCTGGTCGAGCCGCCTGCCGACGTCGGAGACGGCGAATCCGACCCTTGTTGCGAGAGGCTTGATTGTGCGGAAGCGGCCGAGCCGGGCATCTCGCCGGTACCGGCATCGCGTATGAGTTTCGCCCAGTCATCCTGGGCAAAGTAGACGCGCAGCAGATCACAGGTGCCGCAATCATCTCCCGCTACGGCATGGCGCAGATGCACGGCCATGACTTGACGCAGCAAAGCATCCTGTTCCGCACCGTTCAACAATCGAGGCGACGGCAATCCAGTTCCCTCGCGCGAAGCTGATATGGCCCGGAATGC
The DNA here is from genome assembly GCF_041900695.1 of Bifidobacterium sp. 2450. Taxonomy (NCBI): domain Bacteria; kingdom Bacillati; phylum Actinomycetota; class Actinomycetes; order Bifidobacteriales; family Bifidobacteriaceae; genus Bifidobacterium; species Bifidobacterium sp. 2450. The sequence continues at coordinate 16,757 of NZ_JBHEEA010000015.1, read as the reverse complement.
CACGGCACCCAGCGTGGTGACCGGCCTGGCCTGCACGGAAAACCCGAGCTCACGAATCACCCGATTGCCCAATGCGTCGGCGGCCACACGGCCGGATACGGCCATCACCGCCTGCGTGCCACCGTAGCGGCGCAGCCCCGCCATCAACACCGATAAGGCGAATTCGGTTTTGCCGCTTCCAGACGTGCCGACAATCAGCCTCGCCGCTCCATCACGGTCGATGCCGTCCAGCACTGTTCCAGGTTCAAGTCTCGTCATCATGGCTCCAGCCTAAACCCGACCGTCACAGAGGGAAAAATTTTACCGAACCCGACGAAGAATCGTACCCTTGACGGTATCCTGTAGAACGAATGCAGGGAGAGCGCATTTCCAAGGAGGGAGGGAACAGATGTCCAATACTCCGATGAGGCCGCCGAAGCTGCCCGGATATGATTTCGTCCAGATGTTGGGAAGCGGTGCCACCGCCACGGTGTACCTATATAACCAGCGTATGCCCGCACGCCCGGTGGCGGTAAAGGTCAGCGCCAAAACCCTTGACCCACGGGCCGCTGCCCTGTTCAACCGCGAGGCCAACTTCATGGCCAAGCTGTCATCCCACCCGTACATTCTGCCGGTATATGGTGCCGGCGTCACCTCCGATGGCCATGGCTACATTGTCATCGAATATGCGTCGGGCGGCACCTACAACAGCATTATGAAGGCCCGGTCCATGACCTGCGAGCAGGTACTCGACCTCGGCATCAAGCTGTCAAGCGCGCTGTTCACCGCGCATCGCAGCAATATCATCCATCACGACATCAAGCCCAGCAACATTCTCATCACCTCGCAGGGCTTGCCTGTTCTGGGTGATTTCGGTATCTCCACCGATGTGTATGACCGTACCGAAACCGGATTCTCGCCGCCGTGGGCACCGCCTGAAGTGCTTCAGCATCTGACCAATGGTTCGGAAGCCGCCGACATCTATTCACTGGCGGCCACCCTGTACGCCATGTTCGTCGGCTGCTCGCCATTCCAGCACGAATATCATCCACGTTCGCAATCGGAACTGATTTCGCTGATCGTCAACCAGCCATTGCCTCGCCTCAACCGCCCCGACGTACCGGCCGATGTGGAAGCGGTGCTGCGCCGGGCCCTGAACAAGGACCCCGACCAGCGGTACTACTCCGCGTTGGAGTTCGCACGTGCCATGCAGCGTGTGCAATTCGCATATTTCGGGCATGCCACTCTCGTTACCGTGGAAGGGATGCCGGCCTACCCCAAAGACATCGAGCGTCGGCGCCGGGCCACGGACCAGCGAGATCAGATCACCCGTTCGTCACGGCGATGGGTCAAACCGGTGGGTATTATCGTCGGTATACTTGCGGCGATTACCGCAGCGGCACTGATATTCGCCTTCGTGGTCGTTCCCCGCATGGACAGCGCCACCGGATCAGATACCAAACAGGTGGCGACGCCCGGCACCAAGGATGATGACAACAACCGCAATAATCAGGATGACGTGATCACCGATACCGCGAACGCCCAGATTCCTTCCCCGGAGAATCTGAACGGCACCTATGCGGCGGATGGGTCATCCGTGACGTTCACCTGGACGAATCCAGACCCGCAAAGCGGTGATACCTATGCGTGGGCCATAGTGCAGGGCAGCAATACCGACCAGAGCGCGCAAACCGTCACAACGTCAGATCCCACGGTGACCGTCAACGCGCAGGAAGGCTCGCAGACCTGCATTCAGGTGTCCATTGTGCGCAAGAACCGCCAGATGTCCGGCAGCCCCGCCATCGCCTGTGCAGCCAAGCCGCAAGAGTGATCCGCTCGCCACTGCCGGGCATACCACCTTGGCATTGCGTATCGCATCAGGCATGCGCTCGGCAGTGGCGAATTCACCAAACGGACAACAGGAACGGCAGGTATTGGAACCGTAAAGCGTTGTCATTACACTAGCAACCAGAGAAACCAGGGTTCAGGGAGTTCAGATGGCCACATCGTCCCAGTCATACGATCGTCGCCGACGCATCAGCGCGGCTTTGCGCCGCCTTATGCCCTCCGGAGGGCATACGTGGACGGTTCCCGTAATCACGCTCCTGCTGCTTCTGGGACTTGTTGCCGGCGCGGTGATCATGAGCACCGTCACGCGCCGCCATGTGCAACTGGACGATGGCACCGTATGGGTCACTTCGCTGAAGAACCAGAAGGCCGCACGATTCAACGTGAAGAACAAGGAGGCCGACGCCGGCGTCTCCTCCTCCGCCCCACGATTCGACATCGCGCAGCATAATGGCGACACCATCCTGACCGAAACGACCAAAGCCTCCACCATCAAGGCATCCACGGTCAGCACCGGAGTCAAGACCGACATCAAAGCCAACACCACCACTGTGGTCGGCGGGGATACCGTAGCCCTGATCAACGAGAAGACCGGCAATGTGTGGACCGGCTTGTCGGAAAACCTTGATTCCGTGGCCCCCACCACTTCCGATCCGAAAATGAAGCTGGGCGAGGGCGGGCGCATCGTAGTAACCCACGATGGCAAGGTCTACGGATACCGTCCATCCGACGGTATGGTGCTGCGTCTTGACAATCCCAGCAGCGCCAAGGCCAAAACCCTCGAATCGCTGACCGACGGCAAGCAGCAGACCGTTGAAAGCTTTACCGTCATCGGGAGCACGCCGGTAATCGCAACCGGCAAAACCGTCATATTCAAGGGCGGCCGCGTCGATGTCGACACGACCGGCACCCTCACCCTTCAGGAGCCTCCCACTGATGACGTACAGTCCGATTGGGTGGCCGCGGCATCACCGAGAGGCCTTGCGCTTATCCCGTTGAAGTCCAATGCCAAGGCGAATTTCATAGCCAACGGGGGCAAGGCGAATCCGGCACGACCGGTATCGTCCAAGGGCTGCGTGTACTCGGCTTGGAGCCAGAAGGCCAGCAACTACATTCGCGCCTGCTCCCCCGCGGATACCAGCGTCAAGCCGCAAACCCTCGAATCCGTCAATACTACTTCCGAATTGGTGTTCCGCACCAACCATCGCCTTGTGGTGCTCAACGACACGGTTAACGGCAATGTGTGGAAACCTGAGGATTCCACCAAAGTCATCAAAATACAGTGGAACAAAATACAGACCGAGCAGACCGAGAAAGAACAGCAGAACAACGACTCGGCCAACAACCACCACGACTTCTCCAAGACCTGTTCCGCACAATCCGGCCAAATCAAAGCCGAGGATGATGAAATCGGCGCACGAGCCGGTTCGGAACAGATTCTCGACGTGCTGCGCAATGACGAGCAGACCGATTGTTCCGTACTGAAAATCACCAAGGTTGGCGCACCAAACAACAAAGACGTCACCATTTCACCGATTTACGACGGCCGGTATCTGCAACTCGATGCCTCCGCCGCATCCGCAGGCACCGTTACCTTTACTTACGATATTTCCGATGGCCGCGGCCAGACCTCTTCCGCCACGGTGACCGTAACCCTGAATGATGGAGGCAACCACGCTCCCGTACAGTTCGACACTCCTCCCGAGATCGATGTGGAGCAGGGAGCCAGTTATACCGCCAATGCGCTGAGCAGCTTCAACGATCCGGATGGAGACCCGCTCACTCTGGTCTCCGCTGTGGCCCAGAACACCGACCAGGTGCAGGTGTCCACCCGAGCCGACGGCCAGCTTACGTTCAACACCGGTGCGCTGGCGTCGGGACGCGTGGGCGTCGAGGTCACCGTCTCCGACGGCACGGCGACCGGCACCGGCATGGTGTATTTCTCGGTCAAGCCCGCGAACACCTTGGCCGCAGTCATCGACCCGGTAGCGAAAACCACCGTTCCCAACACGGATACCGTCGTCAAGCTGTCCTCTTACGTGCATGGCACTTCCTTGCAGCCGGCACAACTGACTCAGGTGGATACGCCCAACGGCGCTTCGACGACCACCAATGCGGCGGATATGTCGTTGACGTTCAAGGCCACCAATCCCGGCACCTATTATGTGCCCTACACCATTACTCAAGGCTCGATTCCGGCCACCGGATTGGCTCGCGTCGAGGTACAGCCCGCCACCGGCGAGGCCGCCAAACCGGTTGCCGCCAACGATGTCGCCCTGCTTGGCGCGGATAATACCGCCATTGTGGAGCCGCTCACCAATGACGTCGATCCGATGGGCGGCGTGCTATCCGTCACCACGGTGAGCGCACCAGCCGACTCCGGCATCAAGGTTGGTCTCGTCAGCCATAAGCGCGTGTATATCACCGCGCGTCAGGTGCCCACGAAACCCGTCGCCCTTACCTACACCGTGGCCAACGCCTCCGGAACCGCCAAGGGCACCATCGTGTTGCAGCCACCGGCTCTGACCACCTCGAATTCAGTGCCCAAGGCCAGCAATATCAATGCCCAAGTGCGCACCGGCGGCATCGTGTCCGTGGATGTGCTTGACCATGTGGCCTACTCGGATGGCACCACGGTCAAACTCAAGAACAACCTGCAATACGACAAGGAGACGTTCAAGGGTCTGGCCTTCGTCTCTGGAGACACGGTCCGCTACCAAGCATCCAGCGAGACCGGCAACTTCCCCATCACCTATACGGTTGAAGACAATCTGGGCAATGTGGCTTCCGCCAATATCACCATTACCGTGCATAAGAGCGACGCAGCGAGCAAGGCCGCGCCAACCCCGCATGACGCCGAAGCGCAGGTTGCCGCTGGGCAGAAGGTCCGCATCCCCATCACACTGACCGGCATAGACACGGATGGCGACGACGATCAGCTGTTGGGTCTGGGCAACAAGGCACCCACGCTGGGCCGCATATCCGAAGTCGGTTCCGACTACTTGGTCTATGAAGCGTATCCGGATTCGTCCGGCACCGACACCTTCTCCTATGCCGTGGAGGATTGGACCGGTCAGCGCGCACAGGCGCAGATCCGCGTGGGCGTATTCCAAGGATCGTCCGACTCCGGCGTATACGCCAGGGATGACGAAATCACGTTGAGGCCCAATACGGCCGCAACCGTGCCGGCCGCGCAGAACGACATCTCCGGCGACAACACCAATCTGACCGTCGACAAGCATGTCGAGGTCCAAGGTCTCGACGGGGTGAGCGTGAAAGACAACATGATCTCCTTCACCACGCCCGGCAGCGCCACCACCGCCTATATCGCCTACACGGTCAAAGACAAGGCCGGCTTGTCCGATACGGCCACCCTCACGGTAAACGTGGATCCGAATGCCGCCATCGAGCCGCCTACCGCCTACGACTATCGTGTGCCGTCCGCCGCCACCATCGATAAGAAGTCCGTGGATGTGGATGTTTCCCAGTGGATCGCCAATCCTTCCGGCACAGCCAATGAGCTCAAGGTCGGCGTGCATCCCTCCGCCAGCGCTCACGCTCACGTCAAGGGCGGCGAGCATTCGACCACCATCACCGTCGACCTGACGTCACAGGCGCGAGCCGTGCCTTACACGGTGACCAATACGAAATACAACATCACCTCCACCGCGTTCATCCAGGTACCGGCCTATGGTGTCTTTCCGCCCACGTTGCGTCCCAAGGCACCGGAATTGAAGGTCAATTCGCGTGAGACCATTGAAATCAACATCAATGACTATGTCCGCGTCGGCGCCGGCAAAGAACCGTATATCGAAAGCGCTGATTCCGTCAGCGCCACCAAGGCTTCCAACTCCGATTTCTACGTGAACGACAAGACCCTGAAGTTCACTGCGGCAAAAGACTACGCAGGCCCCGCCTCCATTACCTTTACCGCTGTGGATGGCAAGCAGGGATCGGATAAGACCAAGATCATCAATTCCGCAGTGATCACTCTCCAGATCACGGTGATAGGCCGCGATGTGCCGCCGCCCACGTTCTCGTCCTCCACTATTGATGTCGAGGCGGGCGCGGACCCCAAGACCGTTGATCTGACGGCGCTCACCCATGCACCGTCCGGCGTGTATGACGACGAGAAGCAATACACGTATTCCGGCGGAAGCTCATCGTCCGGGCGAATCACCGCTAACCTGTCCCGTTCCGGCAGCTTGCAGGTTTCCGCCACCAAGGATGCCGCTCCTGGCACCACCGCGTCCATTCCCGTGCAAATCGCATACGGCGCGGGCACCGTGAATGCCGGTGTGACCGTGCGCGTAGTGTCTTCGACCCGTCCGCTGGCACGCGTCGGCGACAAGACGTTGAAGATCAAGGCCGGTGCCAGCGATGCCGTGAACGTGCTTACCGGCGCGTACAATCCGTTCCCCGATTCCTCGCTGACCGTCATCAGCTGCAAGGCGGATGACGCCGCCAAACTCACCATCGCCGGATGTGATGCCTCCGGAAACGTCGCCATCGCCGTCGCATCCGATGTGGGTGCTTCCACGAACACCGTGCTCGTCACCGTGCAAGACGGCACCAAGTCCAAGGATCGTGAGGTCACCGCATCGATTACCGTGTCCGTGATCGACAAGCCCGAGCCGCCACTGCTCTCCCCCGTAGCCGGGGAACCGCAGGACAGCGCGGTCAGCCTCACATGGACGCCCGGTGCCGCCAATGGCAGCCCGATCACCAACTACAAGGTCAGTTGGACCGGTGCCGCCACCGGAGAGAAGGATTGCGGTGCCGTCACCTCATGCCAGGTCACTGGTCTGAAGAACGGCAAAACCTATTCCTTCACCGTCGCCGCGCGAAATGACGTCGGTTGGTCCAAGCCGTCCACCGCCGTCGAAGCCACACCGGACAAGGTGCCGTCCGCTCCCACTGATGTTACGGTCACGGGTGGCAATAAAACCGCCAAGGTGACATGGAAGGCACCGAGCGGTGATTTCAGCGCCGTCGACAACTATTCGGTGACCGTCACCGGTGCAGGTGCTCCGCAGACCAAGGAAACCGGCAATACGGCCACCGAGCTGTCGTTTACGTTCAACAACAACGACATTTCCGATGGCACCGCCATTACGGCGACCGTCAAAGCCCATAACAAAATCAATTGGAGCGCCGAGTCCGCCGCATCGCCGTCAGAGAAGATCTGGGGAGACCCGGATGCGCCGAACATTGCGTTGTCGAACAACGACACCACAGTAACGGCGAAAGTCACTCTCGGCAACAACCGCAATGCCGGCTGCCGGCGAATTTCCTTGGGAGGAGATGTCAAGGACACCATCGATTGCAGTGACAGTGGCGCTACGTTCGATATCAATGAGAACGATTTGAACACCCGGGAAATCACCGTAACAGCCACCGTGGTGCCGCAGCGCGATGCTTCCGCCGGCACGGGCAAGAGCAGCTTTGTCCCGCAGTACAAGGTCCAGCCGCCCACTGACGTCTACACCACCGGATCCGGCAGTACATGCACCGTGCATTGGACCAAGCAGGGACATGCGCAGTCCTACGGCGTGACTGCCGATGGCATCGATTCTGGTACAGCTACTAACCGGAACTCACTCGACTTCCGAATGAGTCCTTGGGCCAAATGCAACACCGCATCGGTGCAACAGGTGTTCAACGGCGCTACCAGCGATGCCGCCATCGGAGGCCCGCACAATGGCGCTCCTTACACCTATGAGAAGAAGGCTGTAATCAACAAACCGCAGGAGCTGCGCTGGTCAGTCAACGCTCACGTCATTAACGTCACCGGCGGTTCGGTTGATGTCTATGGCAAGTCGGCCACTGTACAAATCATCATCAATGGTCAACCGTTCACGTGGAACTCCGGCCAGCCATTGGACGTCACCGACTTGGCCGTGGCCGCCGATGGCAACTACGCGTGGAGCGTCAAAGTCACCGGCGGGCCGGGATACTCCGGTCTCGACAACACTGCGGACGGAGGCAGCGTCGCGGGCGCACGCCCCTCTGACTCCTCGGAGAGGACCGAGTCGCTTAAATCCGGTACCGATGTCACTACTTTGGCCAAGAACCCTTGGATTCTTGGTTTCGGCAATACCCCAATATCGTCAACCACCATTCACAAGCAGTAGGAGAACATCCATGAGCGAGAACATCGATGACGCGACGCAGTTGTCTGACACGACCCGTCTGTCCGACAGCACGCAGCTATCCGACGCCACGCACTTGTCCGACGCCACGCACCTGGCATCCGCACCACACACCGGCACGACCCCAAGCACCGAGTCGGCGCCGCAGTCCGTTGCGCCGCCTAACCTGCCGCAGCGGCCGTCACAAGCGCCGTCAGAAAAGCCGTCTCCTACTACTGACGCCGCCTCCATCCCTGCGGGCGATGACAGCACCGTGCTCAAGCCGCGCAAGGGATCGACGCCAGCCATCCCGCAGCAGGCCGCCGCGCAATCACAGCCGCAATCCCAGCCGCAGCGTCAGTCGAGCAAAGCCGCGCAAGCAGCCGCATCGGTACTGCCCGCCAGCATCAATTCCGGACTACTGCCCCAGCCCACGGCTCAGGTCCTGGATTTCCAGCAGTCCTTCAATGCGCTGGTCGAAAATGTCTCCAAGGTGGTTATCGGCAAGACCATCCCTATCAAGCAATGCGTCACCGCACTGATGGTCGGTGGCCATATTCTGCTTGAAGACAACCCCGGCACCGGTAAGACCCAGTTGGCCCGAGGCTTGGCCAATTCCATTTCCACCGGTTTCAAGCGTATTCAGTTCACGCCCGATCTGCTGCCTTCGGATGTGGTGGGTGTGACTTTCTACGATCAGAAGCGCGGAGAATTTGAGTTCCGCGAAGGCCCGATTTTCGCCTCCATCGTGCTGGCCGATGAGATCAACCGTGCATCGCCGAAGACGCAGTCCGCACTTCTGGAGGTTATGGAAGAGCAGAAAGTCACCGTTGACGGCGTCACCCATGATGTGCCACAGCCGTTTATCGTGATTGCAACCCAGAACCCCATCGAGCAGCTCGGTACCTATAAGCTGCCTGAGGCGCAGATGGACCGATTCCTTATCAAGACGTCAATCGGCCACCCGGGCCATGATGTGTCCGTCGATATCCTCAAGCAGGTCGATATCACCGACCGTGCGCAGACCATTTCCCCGGTGCTGAGCGGTGACGATGTCATGCGGCTGCGTCAGGTGGCCACCGAAATCTATGTGGATGATGCGATTCGTGAATACATCGTCAGGCTCGTCGAGGCGACCCGCCACAACGAGAAGATCACAGTCGGCTCCTCCATGCGTGGCGCTTTGGCGCTGACTCGATGCGCCCGTATCTGGGCCGCGGCCGATGGCCGTGCCTACGTGGTGCCGGATGACGTCAAGGACCTTGCAGTGGCCGTGCTCGCACACCGTATCACGCTGACTCCGGAAGCCACCTTCGATGGGGCGACTCCGGAAAGCCTGATCGCACAGGTGCTCGAAGACGTTCCCTCCCCCACCATCGGTTCCTGATAGGGCCTGGAAAGGTATCCGACCATGGCATCTACATCCGCCGCATTACGCCGTCGCCGGCGCGCTGAACGCATGTTCAAGCGCGCGGTAAGACGCATCAGACGGTTCTTCGCATCCTACGTCTCGCCCTTGGGCTGGGCGGTAACGGGCGCAGGCATCGCATGTCTTATTGCGTTCCTACCTCTGGGCTGGTATGAGCTGCTCGTATTCGGCATCGTGGCGATGGTGATGATGCTCGCGGCAATCGCGCTTTCCCTCGGCAACACACGCTTCCACGCGTCCATCGCCGTATCCAATCATCGCGTGACCGTGGGAGACAACATATCCGTTATCGTCGGCATCGACAACACCGGCAGAACGCCGACAACCACGGCACGCGGATATCTGCCAATCGGCGATGCGCATGAACGATTCAACATCCCCATGCTGGCTCCCGGGCAATCCAAGCAAACCGATGTGGAGTTCCGTACGGTATCGCGCGCAATACTGCCCATCGGACCATTGCGCATCCGCAAGGGAGACCCGTTCGGCCTGGTGCGTCACGAAAAGGAGCTGGCCGACCGCATCATCGTATTCATCCACCCTCGTACCGTGCGTCTCGATACCCTGAATGCCGGCGTGCCCCGCGATCTGGAAGGCCAACCATCCGGCCAGATCGTGGATGATGATCTCGACTTCTACGGATTGCGCGAATACGAGCCGGGCGACGACGTGCGTAACGTCCACTGGCTGAGCTCCGCGAAAACCGGCACGTTGATGATTCGCCAATATGAAGCCACGCGCCGCACCGACACCTCGGTGACCATCAGCGTGAACCCGGATGAGTACGTCAACGGCGAGGAATTCGAGATGGCGGTGTCCATCCACTCCTCCATCGGCGTCAAATGCCTGCTGCAGGATCGCCCGCTGTTCTGTCACGCGGGCAACGCGCACGGCCAGCCGCGCAACGCCATGGAGTTCCTCGACAACGCCAGTGCCATAGAGCCTGATCGTGAGGACAATCCGAATCTCGCCGAGGGCACGCTGAAGCACAGTCCTGATGCTTCGTTCTATTTTTTCACTGTTGGATCGCTGAAAGACATCGAGCAAATCAAGCGCATGACCTTGGCCTTGCCCCGATCGGCCAGCTGCGTGGTATTGCAGGCCAGCGCCGGCGCCAATCGCGGCATCAGAAGATTCGCCAACTTCACATTGGCCACCATCGGCGAACTCGATGATCTCCCACTGATCATGGGGGTGCTCGCATGACCTTCGACCAGTCCAGTATCACCAATACCAATACCGCTGCGTACGCCGGATCGAGCGGCACATACACCGGCACTTCCTCCGGCACGCACACCGGAACCTCCGCCACCACCGGCTCCTGGGCCGACTCCACACATTCGGTTATCTGGATGACCAGAGGCAATGTGCTTCGCGGCATGGGCCTCAGTCGCCAGCCGTGGGGCAAACGAATCGCCAGCCTCGTACTCATAGCGGCGATGATGTTGCTGGCGCAAGCCAATCTCATCGACGTGTACGGCGGCGTGGCCACTTGGGCGATTGCCGCCGTACCGGCCACCTTGCTGGGCGCGATCATCGCTCTGGCGGGCATGTTGCCGGCGTTACGGTTGTGGTGGCAAATCGTGTTTCTGGCGTTCGCCCAATTCATCATCGGCCCGGTAGTAACGCTGAGTTCCACCACGTCCCATTACGTGATTCCCACCTTGAAGACCTTGAGTTCAGGTTGGGAAATGACGTTTGGCTCGTTCAAGTACATTATTTCCGTCGATCCGCCTCTGGGCACGCAAGACGGCGTGCTGATGGCGGTATGGACCATCGGCCTGTGGCTTACGTTCCTCACCGGCGTGTTTGCCATTAATGCCAACGCCTGGTTGTCGCTGGTGGGAGTGCTGCCCCTTGCGGCGGCCGTGGCCGTATGTGCTTTGCTGGGTACGGACAGCGGCTGGCAACGTGACATCTGCGGCATTGCCTTTGCCTTGTTGCTGATTATCTGGCTGTCTTGGCGTCTTGAACTGCTGGAATGGGGGCGCTGGATATCCGCGCTGATCATCGTCGTGCTCGCTGCCGGCCTTGCTTTCGGAGGCGCGTTGCTGGTGCCGCAGGACCGTTTCGTGCTGCGTGACCGCTACGATCCGCCGTTAAGCCCCTACGATTACACCAGCCCGCTCAGCGGCATGCGATCCTATATCAAGGACCACAAAAAAGACGTGTTGCTGACCGTCCATAATCTGCCGGCCGGAACACCGGTCAAACTTGCGGTGATGGATCGATTCGACGGCACAGTATGGAACCTGTCCGATTCTTCCGAAGCCACGGACTCCTCGAATTATCATCGCGTGGGCACCACGATCAAGGCGGATGAGCAGGGTGAATCCTTCACTGCGACCTTCACCGTCGATCAGGGATTGACCGACACCTGGCTGCCGCTGGCGGGAGCGGCCACTGGCGTGAGCTCCGCCAACGATGCCGACAACGGCAATGACACGTTCTACTACAACACGGATACCGATTCCGCCATTATTCCCGCCGGCACGCGTAAAAGCCTCACCTATACCGAATCCGGCATTATCGCCCGCAAGCCCACCGATAAGCAGATCAGCAGTGCGGCCGCGGCCCGCATCACCCAACCGGAAGCCCAGGATGTTCCCGATTCGGCCAGCAAACTGGCCACGTCCATTGCCGGCGGACAGTCCTCGGGCGGTGCCGCAGCCACGGCGTTGGCCGACACATTGAAAGACTCCGGATGGTTCTCTCATGGACTCGAAGGCGATTATCCCTCCGATGCCGGCCATGGCAACTACCGCATCAACAAGCTGCTGGCAGGCACAGCCATGGTGGGCGACTCCGAGCAATATGCCTCCGCCATGGCACTGATGGCTCGTGAGCTGGGACTGCCCTCCCGTGTGGTCCTGGGCTTCCTGCCGAAAAACGAGGATGGCGAAATCACCGATGCCCGCACGGAGAAGACCTCGGGCAATGGCACCAAAATCGAATTCACCGGCAACGATGTCACCGCTTGGGTGGAAATCAAATTGCAGGGCCTGGGATGGGTGGCGTTCTATCCGACGCCCAAGGAGACCAAGGTGCCTGATGAAAACCAGAACCTGACGCCGCCGAATCCGCAGACGCTGGTCCGGCAACCACCAGTGCCGTTGACCGATCCGCTGCGCGATCAGACGCAAGCCAGGGGCCAAAGCTCATTGGCCGGCGCCGACGCCGATGATTCGCCGACCAACCTGTTCTGGGTGCGGTTCTGGCGAGTGACCCGCAAGGTGGCCCTGTACGGCAGCCCATTGTGGACCCTACTCATCGTCTGCGGTCTGATTCTGATGTTCAAGGCCATGCTGCTGGCGCGAGCGCGGCGGCATGGCAGTCCGAAAGCCCGTGTGGCAGCAGGTTGGAATGCCATACGCATGCTTGCCGAGCAAAGCGGCATCACAGCCAAGGGCACTCGTCGAGATCAGGCCGGTGCCATCGCCCGTCAACTCGGCACAGATGACCAGGCTTTGATCCAGCTTGGCCGGGAAGCCGACTACGCCACGTTCTCGGGGCAAGACATTGAATCGGGCCAAGCCACCACATATTGGACAGGAGTCGACCAATTACGCAAGGCAATGCTCGCTTCTTTGCCGCGTTTCAGGAGGATACGTACACGACTTTCCCTGAAAAGCGTGGCTATACTGTCAAATAGACACGCAGCCAAGCCGCACACGACGCATGTCAAGCGCGCGCGTAAGAAGGGGAAGGCGTCATGACCACAGGCTCCATCCGTATCGCGATGACCAGTGACGTGGGCCTTAGGCGCAAGAACAACCAAGACACCGGATTCGCCCAACAGGGCGTGTTCATGGTCTGCGACGGCATGGGCGGCGGCAAAGGCGGCGAGCAAGCAAGCCAGTTGGCTGCCCAGCATTTCGCGCAGCTGGCTTCCATGCCCTCGCGCACCCGCCATGACATCGACGACACCCTGGCACAGGCTCAGCACGACATTCTCGATTTGGGAGACCGTCTCGGCGGCGTGGCCGGTACGACCTGCTCCGGACTGGTTTTGCCCCAGCCTTACGCAGATGCCATCAATGCCCACAGCGCAGCTTTGTTTGGCGACGCCGATGATCAGGACTTCTCGGACCAGACCTATGTGGTCAATGTCGGCGATTCCCGAACCTACCATCTCAGCCCGCTGCCGGATGCCGATGCCCCCGCCACGGATACCATCCCCGTGTGGGACGCCTCCTCGCTGACCCGCATCACGCGGGATCATTCCCAGCGCCAAGAAGCCATCGATTCCGGTCAGATGCTGCCGGAAGAGGCGGAGGCGACCATTCCACGCAATATCATCACCCAATGCCTGGGCGACCCGGATGGCATAGTGCCCGACGTATATGTTGCCGATCTGACCGGCCGTTTCATCATCTGTTCGGATGGGTTGCACGGTGAAGTGTCAGACGAACAGATTGCGGCCATTGCCGCAGCGCATTCCAGTCCGCAGGAAGCCGTGGACGCCTTGGTGGCGGCCGCGCTCGATGCGGGCGGAACCGACAATATCACTGTGATTGTGGCCGATATGCCACTGACCGAACCCGAACATCACGCGTTCAGCGCTTTTAAACTGGACGAGGGCGAGGACATTGGCGCCATTGAAGACGCAACACTACAAACACTACGGACCATACGTTCGGCATAACCGAGCGAACATAAGGAGGTAATCCCATGGTTGATTATGATGCTGCGGTCGCTGCCGTACAGGATCCGAACGCGGACCCGATTCTGTTGGCAAAAATCGCCTACGAGAATCCGGAATTCGGCGCAAACGTCGCAGTAAATCCGCGTTGCTACCCCGGCTTGAAGCGTTGGATTGCCGAGTTCGGCGATGAGCGTGCCCGCGAGACCCTAGCGCAATACGGGTTCACTGCCGAGACATTCGGCGGCCCGGTTCAGGATCAGGAAGCCCCGGCACAGGCGGCCCTGCAGGCTGCCGAGCAGCAGCCTGCAGACGCTTACGCCGCCGACCAGTACGCCGCAGTTCAGCCCGCTGCCAACCAGTACGCAGCCCAGCCCACGACTGACCAGTATGCGGCCAACCAGTACGCAGCCCAGCAGCCCGCAGCTCAAGCGGCATTCGAGGAGCCTGTGGCCACCAATCCTTATGGCTTCACCGCCGAACAGGCCCTGACCACCACCGACCAGATGCAAATCGCCCAGATTGCCCAGTACGCGCCTGAACTACGCGCCTGCATCGCCCGTAATCCCAACACCTATCCGGCACTGATCGGATGGCTGGGCCAGCTCGGCGACCCGGCGATCAACGCCGCTTTGGCTTCCCGTCAGTGAAAGGACGGCATCATCATGGCCAAACTTCCCTACCCTCCAGCACCTGAACTGGGTTGGTATTCTGACGATCCGGTGGAAGGCACCCCGGATTCCGCAGTTGGCACAGCCGAACCGCAGAACGACTACGGGCAGCCCAGCACCGCGGAAGCGGCAACCAATGCCGCTTTTACCGCAGAGCCCGCCGCCACTGCCGCCGCTGAGCCCACTGCCGCTCCGGTAGACACCACACCGCACGCCGCCGAAAACGACATCGAGGATTGGGACAGCACCGTGCTCTCCTCCTCGTTCACGTCCAAGGCACCAAAGAAGACGTACCTGCTGCATAACGATGTCACCGGCCAGACCATTGTGATCGACAAGAGCACGTTGCTGGGCCGCAAGCCTTCCATGGATGTGCCGCAGGGTGCCAAGGCGGAGCGTATCGAAGACCCGACCCGCACCACGTCCCGCAACCATGCCGCCATCAGCATCGACACCGATGGCGCGCTGTGGATCGAGGACTACGGCTCGTTGAACGGTACCTACATCATCACCAATGGCCAGGAGACACAAGTCACCAAGGGCACACCGCTCAAGCTCAGCGCGCCTGCCACGGTGCGTATCGGAGACCAGTTCTTCCAGTTCTCCGAACAGCAGTGACCGCTGGACTGTACAGGCCAGCGAATACTCCAGATATCAATAAACCGCAGGTAACGTACCAAGCAAGCTGTGAGAAGATAACGCCCGAGATTTTGCGCACTTTGGTTTGGGCTTGAGATAGGGGCATGGCCCGTGTCCTGTGTACGATTTTCAGTCGCCAGACATTAGAAAACCGCGATTGGAAACGAGGGCACGAAGCCATGTCACAGCAGATTCTACAGGTCGACCAGGCCATGTTGGAAACCACCCTGGACCGGATGGTCCGCAAAAGCGTCGAGGAGACCCTGAACGCGATGCTCGACGCCGAGGCCGACGAGATCACCGGCGCCGCGCGCTACGAGCGCAGCGGGGACCGCAAGGCGTACCGGGCCGGCCACTACGAGCGCGACCTGACCGTCAAGGCCGGCAAAATGAGCCTGAAAGTGCCGAAACTCAAGGGCGCGGTGTTCGAGTCGGCCGTGATCGAACGATACCGTCGGCGTGAGGAGAGCGTCGAGGAGGCCTTGATCGACATGTACCTGGCCGGCGTCTCCACCCGCCAGGTCGATGATGTCAGCCGGCTCCTGTGGGGCGACCGCATGCCCTCGCAGACCCTGAGCGACAAGCTCAAGCGCGTCTATGCGGATATCGACGCATGGCGGGGCAGGCCCCTCGAACAGGATTACCCGTACCTGTTCATGGACGGCGTGTGGCACAAAAGGTGCTGGGGCGGGTCCGTGGAGAACGTGAGCATCCTGGTGGCCATCGGCGTCGGCATGGACGGGCGGCGCGAGGTGCTTTCGGTGGCCGAGGGCATGAAGGAGGACGCGGAAAGCTGGCGCGAATTCATCAAAGGCATGCTCGCACGAGGCCTCAAGGGCGTGAGACTGGTGACGGGAGATCGGTGCGCGGGGCTGGTCGCCGCCGCGGGCGAGCTGCTGCCCGATGCCCGCTACCAGCGGTGCATGGTGCATTTCGAGCGCAACATACTCGCCAGGGTCAACCCCGGGAACCGCGACTGGGCGGCCGACGCACTGAAGGCCGTGTTCTCCATGGAATCACGCGACAAGGCGTTGGAGAAGGCCGAATCCGTCGCCCGGGACATGGAATCCAGGAAACTCAAGGAGGCCGCCAAATGCCTGCGCGAGGGCATCGGCGAGACCACGACCTACCTGCTCGACGACTACCCGCGCGAGCATAGGCGTCGGATCCGCACCAACAACATGATCGAACGGCTCAACCGCGAGATCAGGCGCAGGACCCGCGTGGTCGGCTCGTTCCCCGACGGACGCAGCGCGTTGATGCTCGTCTGCGCGAGGGTCCGCTACGTGACATCCGACGAGTGGTCGACGCGCCGCTACCTCGACATGTCAAGGCTCGGTGAGACCGTACCAGCAGCGAACTGATCACCGCCACAGGGACGGGCGAAGACCAAAGTGCGCAAGAGTTCGGGCACTACC